>JADGOU010000448.1 GCA_017882835.1 Frankiaceae bacterium
TCCCCCTGCGCTCGGCAACGCTGCCCGGCGTCGGTCCCGACCGCTCGCCGACACCAGACCGGATCTGTGACGTCTGACGCCGGCCTGTGGCGCTCACCCCGGACCCCCCAGCCCGCGCACCGGCGCTGCCGGTGGTGCTCCCGGCCGGCCCGCGTCGGCTGGTGCGCCACGTGCGCCCAGCTGCTCGACGCCGCCGCGGCCGCCGCCGGTTGGACCCTGCTGGCCGCAGTGGCGGCCGCCGCCCTCGACACAGCCTGCCGGGTCGTGGCGAACAGCTGTGCGGCTGGGGCGACCTAGCTAGGCCGGAGTCCGCCTGCAGCACTACCACTACGAGGCGCGGGCCGGATCGCCCGCTGACCCGGTTCGGATGGCCTCGCGTTCGCTCTCCGAGAGCCCACCCCAGAACCCGTGGGGCTCGGGCGACGCCAACGCATGGGCACGGCAGTCCGCGACAACGGGACAGCCCCGGCAGATGGCCGCAGCGGCCTGCTCCCGTCGGCGATGCCCCGGCCCTCGTTTGCCGTCTGGATGGAAGAACAGCTCCGGGTTCGCGCCCCGGCAGGCTCCGTGCCGCTGCCAGCGCCACTTCTCGGTTGACGACCCGGGGAGGCCGCGCAGGTCGGCCATAGGCACCTCCAGGCGTGTAGTAACCACCGTTATCGCGCCAGAGGTTGTTCGACCTCCGACGAGGCGTGGGGTCGTCGATCGCCCGGGCCGGAACTCCCCAACCAGGGTCGCTTGCGGACGCACCCAGCAGCACTACGACGCGGCGGCTCCCCCGGTTCCCGACCTAACCCCGGTTCAGGAGAATCGCGACTGAGCCGACCGTCGGGAGCCCTTGGGGCTGTCCGCGGATCCCCGGCGCGGCTTGGCAACGCACGCCCGACTGGTGGCGCCGTCACCCCGCTCTTCAGGGCGCTGGGCGGCGGCCTGATCCGACTTCTGGCCGAGCCCTCCGCCCGGGTGTCCCGGTGGCCGCGGCGAGCCCGGCCCAGTGCCGGGCGCGAGGGCGGGAATGCATGCGCAGGGGGGGTCGGTACGAACCGGGCCTGGCCCCGCTCCCGCCCAGCCGGTCATTCCAGCTATTCCGGTTCCGGCCATCCGAACCGGCCCATCGACAGCGCCGGCTCCGGCCAGCACGCTATGACGGGTGAGCGACACGACAGCGGCCGAGCCGACCTTCCCGCGTCGGATGAGCCATGCCGACACCCTGATGTGGAACATGGAGCAGGATCCGCTGCTCCGCTCGACGATCACCGCGGTGGCGGTATTCGACCGCAGTCCGGGCTGGCCGGCGTTCCAGCACGTCATGGACCGGGCGAGTCGAGCGATCCCGCGCCTGCGCCAGCGCGTCGCCGTACCGCCGGTTCGGCTGGCGACCACCCCGGCCTGGGTGGTCGACCCCGACTTCGACCTATCCCGGCACGTCCGCCGCGTGCCGGCGCCACCACCCGGGGAGCTGCGGTGGGCGTTGGAGCAGGCGCAGGTCCGCGCGTCCGCGGGCTTCGACCGCTCTCGACCGCTGTGGGACTGCACGCTGGTGGAGGGGTTGGCCCAGGGCAGGGCGGCCGCCGTGGCGACGGTGCACCACTCCTGGGCCGACGGAGTCGGCGGCGTCGCGCTGCTGGCCATGATGTTCGGTCTGGAGTCCGGCCCGGTCGCGATCGAGCAACCCGGCGGCGTACCGGTGCCGGTGCCGCAGCCGCCGGCGCCGGCGGCACCCAGCGATGCCACCGTCGCTCTGGACGGGCTGGTCGACAGCGCCCGCAACGTGATCCATGGCGTACCGGAAGTGTCCACTCGCATCGCCGGGCACGTCGCCCGACTCGGCCGCGACCCACGAGCGGAGGTGGTCGCAACAGCGCGGGTGCTGCGCTCGGTAGCCCGCTTCCTCGCCCCCGCCGCCGCCCCGATGTCTCCCCTCATGCGCGCCCGCAGCGGCGCGCTCAGTTACGACGTCTTCGACCTGGAGCTGGCGCGGTTGCGGGCGGCGGCGAAGGCGGAGTCGGGCTCGGTCAACGACGGCTTCCTGGCCGCCGTACTGCTGGGGCTGCAGCACTACCACCACCGCCACGGCACCGCCGCCGCGGCCCTGCGGGTCGGCATGCCGATCAACCAGCGGGGCGAGGTGCAGGCACTCGGCGGCGTCCGCATCACCATCGCCCGGTTTCCGGTTTCCCTCGCCGACGACCCGGCACCCGCGCAGCTGATGGCACGCATCGGTCGGTCGACCCGCCACTGGCGGGCCGAACCGGCGATTGCCCTGACCGACGAACTCTCGCTGGTGCTGGACACCGTGCCGGCCGCGCTGATGCGGTGGATCTCCGGCGGGCTGCTCAAGCAGCTCGACGTCATCGCGAGCAACGTGCCCGGCATTCCGGTGCCGGTCTACTGCGGCGAGGCGGAGCTGCTGCGGTTCTACGCGCTTGGTCCGCCGTTCGGCGCCGCGGTCAACGTGACGCTGTTCTCCCACGCCGGTTGGTGCTGCATAGCGGTCAGCTGTGACCGGGCGGCGGTGCCCGACAACGACGTATTGGTCGAATGTCTGCGCGCCGGGTTCGCCGATGTGACCGTCTCCGGCTAACCCAGCTGCCCGGCTGCCCAAGGGTGGCCCGGCAGACGTCTGCCAAGAACCGGAGCGACACGCTGATTTGGGTGTGCGACACGAATGTAGGTGCTTGGGGTTGATGCTGGTCGAGCGATAGTCTGGTTGCGGATCAAACAGCCAGACAGGAGTCCCCGGATGGCCGAT
>JADGOU010000449.1 GCA_017882835.1 Frankiaceae bacterium
TGCACGATCTCCGCTTTGGCCAGCATCGCGTCGATCCAGACGACGTCGCCGCGCTCGCGCCGGACCAGGTCGACGGCCGCAGCGATCTCGGCCCCGAGCTCCGGGGTGTCCGGCGCGCCGGCGCAGAGCACCAGCTGCGCGCCCGGGGAGATCGCCAGCGCCGCCCGCAGCAGCAGGCCAACGCCCTTCTGCCGGGTGATCCGGCCGACAAAGACGACCGACGGGCGATCGGGGTCGACGCCGTACCGACTCAGCACGTCGGTGCCGCGATCTGGGTGGTACTGCTCAGTGTCGATCCCGTTGTAGATCACGTGCACCCGGTTGGGGTCGATGTCGGGATAGACGGCCAGGATGTCGCGCCGGTTCTCCGCCGACACCGCGATCACCGCGTCCGCCCCGGTCAGCGCGGTCCGCTCGCAGAACGACGACAGGGCGTAGCCGCCGCCGAGCTGTTCGGCCTTCCACGGGCGCAGTGGTTCCAGGCTGTGCACGGTGGCGACGTGCGGGATGTCGTGGATCAGCTTGCCCAGGTGGCCGGCGAACTGCGCGTACCAGGTGTGGCTGTGCAGCACGTCGGCACCGCGAACGGCGGCGGCCATGGTCAAGTCGATGGAGACCGCCCGCAGCGCTGCCAGCTCCGGCTCCGGGCCGGCCAACGCCGCCCAGGCGTCGTACGTCGCCACAGCCGGGCCGCCCGCTTGAGCCGGCCGCGGCCCGCCCCAGCAGTGCACTGTGACGTCGGCCAAGCGGGCGAGCTCGCGGCCGAGGTACTCGACATGGACACCGGCGCCGCCGTAGACCTCCGGCGGGTACTCGCGGGTGAGCAGGGCGACCCGCACCTCAGGTCCGACCCGCACCTCAGGCTCCCCGCACGTCAGGCGACCCGCATGTCAGGCTCCCCGCACGTCGGGCTCCGCGCTTGTCAGGCTCTGCACGTCGGACGGTCCACACGTCAGACGTCGACCTTCTGCCCCTTGCCCACAACGACTACGCCGCCCTCGGAGACCACGAAGCGCTCCCGGTCGCGCTCCAGGTCGACACCGATGCGCGCCCCTGGCGGCACTTCGACGTTCTTGTCGACGATGGCGTTGCGCACCACCGCGCCGCGGCCAACGCTGACCCCGTTCATCAGCACCGACCCGGTAACCAGGCTGTGCGAGTGCACTTTCACCCCCGGCGAGAGCACCGAGCGGTGTACCTCGCCGCCGGAGACGACGACGCCGGCGCAGACCATTGAGTCCAGCGCGTGCCCGATCCGCCCCGGCTCGGAGAACACGAACTTCGCCGGCGGCAACGGCGGATTCCAGGTCAGGATCGGCCACTCGTTGTTGTAGAGGTTGAAGATGGGGTGGATTGAGATCAGGTCCATGTGCGAGTCGTAGTAGGCATCCAGCGTGCCGACGTCGCGCCAGTAGGCGTGGTCGCGCTCGGTCGTACCCGGCACCTGGTTGGTAGTGAAGTCGTAGACCGCCGCCTCGCCCCGCTCGACCAACATCGGCATCAGGCTGCCGCCGACGTCGTGCACGGACTGCTGATCGCGGGCATCGACGTTCACCGCCTCCACCAGCGCCTTGGCGGAGAACACGTAGTTGCCCATGGAGGCGTAGACCTGGTGCGGTGCGTCCGGCAACCCGACCGGGTCCGAGGGCTTCTCCCGGAAGGCCTTGATCCGTACGCCATCGGACTGGGTCTCGATCACACCGAACGCGTTGGCCTGCTCGATCGGCACCCGCAGCGCCGCCACCGTGACGCCGGCGCCGCTGGTGATGTGCTGTTGCACCAGTTGTTGCGGATCCATCCGGTAGATGTTGTCCGCGCCGAAGACGATGATGTGGTCGGGCCGCTCGTCGTTGATCAGGTTGAGGTTCTGGTAGATCGCGTCGGCCGACCCCTCGAACCAGCGCGGACCGTGCCGCATCTGGGCCGGCACCGGGGCAATGTAGTTGTCGAGCAGCGCGGAGGTCCGCCAGGTCACCGCGATGTGCCGGTCCAGGCTGTGGCTCTTGTACTGCGTGAGCACGGCGATCTTGAGATAGCCCGCGTTGCTGAGGTTGGACAGCGCGAAGTCGATCAGCCGGTAGTTGCCGCCGAAGGGCACCGCCGGCTTCGCCCGGTCGCGGGTCAGCGGCGACAACCGCTTGCCCTCACCGCCAGCGAGGACCATCGAGAAGACTCCGGGCACGGCGTCACCTTAGGGCAGCCGCACCCGGCGTCACGGGCCGCCCACCCCTCAGCCGCCCCGGCGGGCCGGGTGCGGATCAGGCACCCGACGTACCGGCGGCCGTCGTGAGGTCGTAGACGGTGGTGCCACCCACCGTCCGCGCCGTGAAGGTGCGCTGCACCCAGGTGCTGATCTGGCTGCCGGCACCGGTTGCGCCCCCGCCCCCGGCCCCGCCTGGACCGCCGAAACCGCCAGGGCCGCCGGCCCCGCCAGGACCGCCGAAGCCGCCAGGACCGCCGAAGCCGCCGCGCCCACCGGCCGCACCGACCGCGAGGAAGTAATGCACCTTACCGGCGCGCACCAGCTCCTGGAACTGCGCCAACGTCGGGGTCGGGTCGGACCCGCTGAAGCCACCGATCGCCAGCACCGGGTTGCCGGTCGCCAGCTGTACGCCGGCGGCGCTGTTCGCGCCGACCGTGGCCGCCACCCAGGTGTACGCCGCGTTGTCCTGCTGCAGGAGCTGGACCAGGGCTGGCGCGGGAGCCCGGGCGTCGAGCAGGCCGCCGAGTCCACCCTGACCACCGG
>JADGOU010000450.1 GCA_017882835.1 Frankiaceae bacterium
GGTGGTGGTGGCGGGGTCGTTGGGTCCTCCCTTGGGGATCACCTGGACCAGGGCGGTGTCACCGGCCGGGTTGAACACCGCGGGGCTGACCACGGCCAAGTCGGGCAGGGTCTTGATGGTGGCGGTGACCTTCGCAGCCGCCGCCTTCGGGTCGCTGGCGTGGGAGGTGTCGACCACGACGATCAGTGGGCCGTTGACCCCGGCCCCGAAGCCCTCACTGATCAGGTCGTAGGCCTTACGTTGGGTGCTGCTCGGCGCGGCCATCCCGTCGTCGGGCAGACCGAGGCGCAGGTCGAGCGCGGGGATCGCCGCCACGGCCAGGCCCGCCACGGCCACGGCCAACACTGCGGCGGGGCGGCGGGTGACCAGGCTCGCCCAGCGCAGGCCCATTGCCGGTTTGTCGGCGGAGCTGTCGGCTTCCGGGTCACGCGCCCGGCGGCCCTGCACGCGCAGGCCGGCGAACCCCAGCATCGCCGGCAGCAGGGTCAACGCGATCAGGACGGCGACGGCGACGGTGCCCGCGGCGGCGATGCCCATCTGGGTCAGGAACGGGATCCCCACCACGGACAGCCCGGCCAGGGCGATGATCACGGTGAGACCGGCGAACACCACGGCCGAGCCGGCGGTCCCGACCGCGCGCCCGGCCGCCTCCTGCGGGTCGCGTCCGATCGCCAGTTCGTGCCGGTAGCGGGACATGATGAACAGGGCGTAGTCGATCGCGACCGCCAGACCGATCATCAGGGCCAGGGCCGACGTGGTGGACGACAGGTCCACGAACCCGGTCAACGCGGTGATCGTCGAGACGCCGATGCCGACCCCGACGATCGCGGTCAGCAACGGCAGGCCCGCGGCGACCAACGACCCGAACGTGACCAGCAAGACGATCGCGGCGACCGCGACACCAATGAGTTCGGCGGCGCTGGTCCCCGGCGGCGCCTGGACCGCGTCGCCGCCGACCTCCACCCTCAGTCCGGCCTGGCGCCCGTGCACGGCGGAGTCCAGCAACGCCTGCCGGGCCGCGCTGGTCATGTTCGCGGACACCACCTTGTAGGTGACCTGGGCGTAGGCCATCGTGCCGGTCGGGTTGAGCGCGCGGACCGTGAACGGGTCAAGCACGCCGGCCACCTGCGGCGCCGCCTTGAGCGCAGCCACCACGGCCTCCACCGCCGCCTTGTCGGCGGCATCGGTCAACGCCTGGCCCGCCGGGGCCACGAACACCACCCGGGCGGTCGCGCCACCCGCAGAGGCCTGCGGGAACTTGCTGGCCAACTGGTCGATCGCCCGCTGCGACGGGCTACCGGGGATGGTGAACCCGGAAGCGGTCGTCCCGGACAAGGTGGCCGCCCCGACACCAGCACCGACCAGTAACACCACCCACAAGGCGGCGACCCAGCCCCGCCTGCGGAAGGAGAACCGGCCGAGCCGGTACAGAAACGTTGCCATGTGGACTCCAGTCGACGGGCGTGCGCGGCGAGCACCGCGCACACAAAGCCACGGATCAGGACGACGAGACGAACGATCGGCCACGCGAGGGGCGTGCTGGACCTACCCGGCGACCTCGCGTCGGTCGTCAGGTGCGGATGCGATCTCAAGTGACGCCGCCCGAGCGGCGCGAATGAGCTAGGGGCCGGCCCCCGGTTCGGGCAGGCCCGCCCGCAACTGCGCCAGGACGTCGGTGGTCACCTCGACCAGGTTCACCCGCCCGTCGCCGTCCAGCCACAGTTGCAACGACGTCCGCAACGCGGCCGCCGCAACGGCCGCGAGCAGCCGCGGATACAGATCGCGTTCGGCGTCGGTCCCCGTCCGCTCGGCGATCGCCGCCGAGAACACCCCGCCCACCCGCTCGAACACCGCCAGCTGGGGAACCAGCAGCGACCGGCTCGCCTTGATGGGGTTCCGGGAGTAATCGCTCCAGGGACGGCGCTACGGCGTCCAGTTTGCTGAACACTGCTTGGCACGCCTGGGAGGGTCAGTCAGCGAGGTCGGAACGGGTTGTCGGTGTAGGCGGCCCGCTGGCTGGTTTCTCCACGCCGGTACTTTTCGTCTTGCCAGGCGTCCCAGGCCCGCTCCAGCTGCGGGGTGGATGAGGCGGGCAACCCCTTGCGGGAGCAGAAGGCTCGCAAGTCGAGGTCGGGCTCGGCGAGCCGGCGGCGGCGCTCGGCGTTCCGGTCGGGCAGCGTGGCCGCGGTGTTCAGGTCCGCTATCCGCCGGGCGCGGGCGAGTTCGTCCAGATCGGCCGCGATGCGGTGCAGGACCGCGCGTACCCGGGCAAGGTCGACGGCGATGTGGGCGGTGTCCGGCCAGTCGCCGGCCGGGCGCAAGTTGACTGCGGGCGGGTAGCCACCAGCGTCGAGCTGGGCGACCCAGTCCGCGCAGCGTCGCAGCCAACCCACCTCATCGGAGAGCCGGTCGGCGATGTCGGCCCGACCGTCGAGTTCGGTGTCCTCGTCGGAGTCTGGGTCTTCCGGGGCTGGCCAGCCCACCGCCCGCAGCTCACCGAGCGCCGCGTCGAGCGCGTCGAGGTCGGCAGCGGCGACGAGCTGGTGCACCCGCGACGGTGACAGTCCGGCCGCCGTGGCCAGGGTGCGGATCGAGATCCCCTCGGCGTGGGCCGAGGCCAGCGCCCACCTCCGTTCCCGTTCGGCCTGGTCCAGGCGCCACGCGGCTCGGGACACTCGCGCCAGTACGTGCCCTTGCCGTCGTTCCGCCTCGATCCGCTCGCTGATGCGCACCTTTGCAGGGTGCC
>JADGOU010000002.1 GCA_017882835.1 Frankiaceae bacterium
CCTATGCCGCTGGTCGCGTCAGATGTGTCTCGCCGACCCGTCCCCTGGCGTAGAGCCAGGCCGAACCGGCGATCAATCGTTCGATCGGGCGTGCGGCTCACTCGGGCCAGGTGCCCCTGACGTCGAGATTGTAGAAAGAGGGCGGTCCGTCGCAGAGCGCCGCCATCTTCGACGCGAACTCGGCTGTCTCCGGGCGGTTCGAGTTCTCCATAGCCGACTCGTGGGAGTCGAACTCGATCACGCTGAGGTAGTGGTTCGGACGGTCCCGATCGGACGTGAACGTCCCGCGAAGAACCGTCCCAGCTTCGCGCTGCGCCCGCATGGCGTCAGCCAGCGCCTCCACCTCGTCGATGCGCGAGGTCGTGAACTCCACTATCTGCACGAACGCTGCCATGTTGCTCCCTTGCTCCGGCGGTGGAACCGAGAGCATGCACCAGCCGGCTACGCGCCGACAAGGATGACTTCATCTGCGGCGGCTCAAACATCCGCGTACTCCCGCCTCATCGGACTTGTCCGAGCGGCCGTCCTGCGCCCCTGGCACAGGTCCGGAGCGCCGAAGTCCGTCTCCGCCAGGAGGCGTGCTAGCAAGGAGGGCGAGCACGTCCCTCAGCCTGACCGACGCCACACCCGCCCCAGCACCAGGTCCGCTGAGGCCGCCGTGCACGCCTCGACGGGCTGGCGCGACCTCGCCAAGAAACTCCCCCAGCTCAACCAGCGGGTCAACGATCTCCGCGGCCAGCTGTAGAGCGTCGAGCAGCGCCTCGACGGGCTGGCCACCGACCCGGCCGTCGCCGCCCAGCCCGACCCGGCCAGCTGGCTCGACAACGCTCAGGCGCCGACGGCCCCCCGCAGCGCCTCCACCCGGTTGGTTGCTTCCCAGGTGAAGTCCAGCTCCGGCCGGCCGAAGTGGCCGTAGGCGGCGGTCTGGGCGTAGATCGGCCGGAGCAGGTCGAGATCGCGAATGATCGCTGCCGGGCGCAGGTCGAAGACAACGGCGACGGCGTCCTGGATCTCCTGGTCCGACACGCTGCCGGTTCCGAACGTCTCCACGAACAGCCCCACCGGCTGCGCCTTGCCGATGGCGTAGGCGACCTGGACTTCGCATCGGCGGGCCAGGCCGGCGGCGACCACGTTCTTGGCCACCCACCGCACGGCGTACGCCGCGGAGCGGTCGACCTTGGACGGGTCCTTGCCGGAGAACGCCCCGCCGCCGTGGCGAGCCATCCCGCCGTACGTGTCGACGATGATCTTGCGGCCGGTGAGGCCGGCGTCGCCCATCGGGCCGCCGATCTCGAACCGACCGGTGGGGTTGACCAGCAGCCGGTAGCCGTCGCTGTCGATCCCGGTCCCGGCCACCTCAGGAGCGATCACGTGCTCGGCGATGTCCGGCTTGAGCAGGGTCTCGATGTCGATGTCACCAGCGTGCTGGCTGGAGACCACAACGGTGTCCAGGCGAATCGGCCGGTGATCGACATACTCCACGGTGACCTGCGTCTTGCCGTCCGGTCGCAGGTAGGGGACGGTGCCGTCCTTGCGCACCCGAGCGAGCCGCTTTGCCAGCCGGTGCGCTAGCGCGATCGGCAGCGGCATCAGCTCCGGCGTCTCGTCGCAGGCGTAGCCGAACATCAGCCCCTGGTCGCCGGCGCCCTGGCGGTCCAGCGGGTCACTGTCGCCTTCGGCCCGGTGTTCATAGGCGTCGTCCACGCCCTGGGCGATGTCCGGGGACTGCGAGCCGATGGAGACGCTCACGCCGCAGGAGGCGCCGTCAAAGCCCTTCTTGGACGAGTCGTAGCCGATGTCGAGAATGCGGTCCCGCACGATCGCCGGGATGTCGGCGTACGCCTCGGTCGTCACCTCGCCGGCGATGTGCACCTGGCCAGTTGTGATCATGGTCTCCACGGCCACCCGGCTGCGCGGGTCCTCCTTGAGCAAGGCGTCCAGGACGGAGTCGCTGATGGCGTCAGCGATCTTGTCGGGATGGCCCTCGGTGACGGACTCGGAGGTGAAGAGACGCCGGGACACGCTGCTCCTAGGGCGAGAGGCATACAGGGACGCGCTGGAGTAAAACCGGCGCCGTGATCAAGCCAGTTTACCGGACGCCACTATTGGCCAGCCGGGCGATTGGCCAGCCGGGCGACGACGAGATCCCACACCACGTCGGCGAGGGACTCCTTCGGGCCGTCGGGTACGGCCGTCTCGCTGCCGTCCGCGCCTAAGATCACCGCCGCGTTGTGGGCCACCTCGAAACCGCGGCCGTTCCCGACCTCGTTGACGACCAGCAGGTCACAGCCCTTGCGAGCCAGCTTGGACCGGCCGTGGGTCAGCACGCCACCACTGTCGTCCCCGGTCTCGGCGGCAAAGCCCACGACGACCTGGCCGGGCCGCACCCGGTCAGCGCCGAGCTCGGTGAGGATGTCGGGGTTGCGCACCAGGGCCAGCGACGGTGGCTCCGCGGCGTCGGTCTTCTTGATCTTGACCACCGACCGCACGGCCGGGGCGAAGTCGGCCACCGCCGCGGCCATCACGATCGCGTCCGCGCCGGGCGCGGCAGCGAGCACGGCCGTCCGCAGTTCCGCGGTGGAGACGACCGGTACGACGGTGACGCCGGCCGGAAACGGTACGGCGAGGTTGGCCGCCACCAGCGTCACCTCGGCGCCGCGGGCGGCTGCGGTCTTGGCCAGCGCCACACCTTGGCGGCCGGACGAGCGGTTGCCGAGGAAGCGCACCGGGTCCAGGTGCTCGCGGGTGCCGCCGGCGCTGACCACGACGTGCCGGCCGGCAAGGTCGGCACGCAGTCCGGCGACGCCGCGGGCCAACACCAACCGCGCTACGGCGAAGATCTCGGTCGGTTCCGGGAGCCGGCCGGCACCGGAGTCGGCGCCGGTCAGGCGACCGACGGCCGGGTCGAGCACCACCGCGCCGCGCTGGCGCAGCGCGGCGACGTTGACCCGGGTGGCCGGGTGTTCCCACATCTCGGTATGCATCGCCGGCGCGTACACCACCGGGCACGACACCGTGAGCAGCGTCGCGGTCAGCAGGTCGTCGGCCCGACCGGCGGCGGCGCGCGCCAGCAGGTCAGCGGTGGCGGGGGCCACCAGCACGAGTTCGGCCTCCCGGCCGAGGCGCACGTGCGGCACGGAGTCGGCGTCCGCCCAGACGTCGGTAGCCACCAGGTTGCCGGACAGCGCGGCCCAGGTCGGCTCGCCGACGAACCGCAGCGCGCTGGCGGTGGGGATGACCCGAACGGAATGACCTGACTCGGTCAGCAGTCGGAGCAGCTCGACCGCCTTGTACGCCGCGATACCTCCGGCCACGCCGAGGACGACGCGGCGACCGACAGTCACGGTCGTGGGAGCGGCCGGAACGACGGAGGAAACCGGCTAGACCTCGACCTGCTCATGGGTCAGCAGGCCAGCGTTGATCTCGCGCAGGGCGATCGAGAGCGGCTTCTCCTGCACAGCGGTTTCGACCAGCGGCCCGACGTACTCCAGCAGCCCTTCGCCGAGCTGCGAGTAGTAGGCGTTGATCTGGCGGGCGCGCTTGGCCGCGTAGATCACCAGGCTGTACTTGGAGTCAGTCGCCTCGAGTAGCTCGTCGATCGGCGGGTTGGTGATGCCCTCGGGGGCGGCGACAGTGCCGGACATGCGTCTCCTCGACTAGATCAGCATTAAGGCTACCAGCCGCTCGGCCGCCTGCCCGACCGTGTCATTGACGATCGCGCGGTCGAACTCGGGCTCCGCGGCCAGCTCGGCCCGGGCGTGTTCCAGCCGGCGCCGGACTCGCTCGTCGTCCTCGGTACCGCGGTCGGTAAGTCGGCGGACGAGCTCCGGCCAGCTCGGTGGGGTGAGGAAAACGAGCCGCGCGTCCGGTAACGCCGCCCGTACCTGGCGGGCGCCCTGCAGGTCGATCTCCAGCAGCGCGGGCAGGCCGGCCGCCAGCCGCTGCTCCACCGGCCGGCGCGGGGTTCCGTAGCAGTTCTGGGCGTACGACGCCTGCTCCAGCAGCTCGCCGGCGCGGGCCATCCGGTCGAACTCCGCAGCATCCACGAAGTGGTACTGCACGCCGTCGATCTCGCCCGGACGCGGCGACCGAGTGGTCACCGACACCGATACCCAGACCTCGGGATGCCGGCGACGAAGCTCGGCAACGACGCTGCCCTTGCCCACGCCGGACGGGCCCGATAGCACCGTGAGCCGGGCTGCTCGGCCCGGTGTGGGCTCCGCGCCCGGGTCAGCCGTGGACATCCTCCCGGGCGAACTCCCGCTCCAACGCGCGCCGCTGGTTCACGCCCAGGCCCCGGACCCGGCGGGTGGGCGAGATACCGACCCGCTCCATGATCTTCTGTGCCCTGACCTTGCCGACCCCGGGCATGGCCTCCAGGACGGCGGAGACCCTCATCTTGCCCACGACCTCGTCGGTCTCGCCCTTGGTCAAGACATCGGCCAGCGAGGTGCCCGAGCGCTTGAGCTGGGCTTTCAGCTCGGCCCGGGCACGTCGGGCCAAGGCGGCTTTCGCCAGCGCCGCGGCGCGCTGCTCGGGAGTCAACGAAGGCAGGGCCACGCCAGGTCACCTCAGGTCGCATGGGTTGCAGGGAAAGCCGGGTCGCTCGGGTCGGGTGGCTCGATCGGCGAACCTAGCGAGAACCGGGCCGGCAGGGCAACGCGGCCCGCAATTGGGCAGCGGGCGGGCGTGAGCACCACGTCTTCCCGGTGATCATTGTGCGAGGTCTCCCCGGTGATCCTGGTGCGGGGAATGCCCGCGACCCGCCGTACCGGCGCACGTCAACGGCACCACGATCGCGGGCGGGCCGACCGGCCGGGTGGGTGCGCTGTGGCCGGACGCACGCGGGGCTCAGGAACGCGGACGGGGGCGCAGGGTGGCGGCGATGGCGGCCGCGGCGGCGCCGGGGTCCGCCGCCGCGGTGATTGGCCGGCCGATCACGAGCAGGTCCGCGCCGTCGTCGAGCGCCCGCTGGGGCGTGGCGACCCGAGCCTGGTCATGGACGGCCGCGCCGACCGGCCGCACCCCGGCCGTGATCAGTTTCACGTGCGGCCCCACCTCGGCCCGCACGACGGCAACTTCCTGGGGCGAGCAGACGATGGCTCGCGCCCCGGCGTCCACCGCCAGCACGGCCAGCCGCCGGACTGCGTCGGGCAACGCGCCAGCAACCCCCACGGCGCCGAGGTCCGCTGCTGTCAACGAGGTCAAGACGGTGACGGCAGCGATGTCGAGCCCGTCGGTCCCCCCCTCGGCCGTCTCGTCGGCGGCCGCCACCGCGGCGCGCACCATTGCCGCGCCGCCGGTGGCGTGCACAGTCAAGATCCGCGGCCGCAACCGCGCGACCGAGCGGACCGCGCCAGCCACGGTGACCGGGATGTCGTGCAGCTTGAGGTCGAGGAAGACGCCGACGCCGGTGCCGCCACGGACCACCGCGACCACATCCGGACCGTGCCGGCAGAACATCTGCAGCCCGACCTTGACCATGGACACGTGCGGGGTGACCGCGTGCGCCCAGCTGGCCGCGGTTTCGACGTCGCTGGCGTCGAGGGCAACCGCGATGGGAGCAGAACCCCTGGTGGTCATTGCTCCTCCTCGGTCCTCGCTATATCGGGTCTGGGCAGACGGTCGGTGGCGAGCCCGATGACGTCGGCCACCCGGTCGATGCCGCGTTCGGCCAGCGCCTGCTCGAGCTCGGCCAGCACTCGCACCGGAGCCCGCGGGTCGCCGAAAACCGCAGTCCCTACCGAGACCGCGGACGCGCCGGCGAGCAGGAACTGCAACGCATCCAACCCGGTGCGAACCCCGCCCATGCCCAGGATCGGCACCTCCGGCAACACCTGCGCCACCTGCCACACGCAGCGCAGCGCCACCGGTCGGATCGCCGGCCCGGACAACCCGCCGGTGACTCCGGCCAGTGCCGGTCGCAACGTGGTGGTGTCGATCACCATCCCGAGCAGGGTGTTGACCATCGACAACCCGTCGGCACCGGCGTCCACGCAGGCGCGCGCGATCGCCACGATGTCGGTCACGTCCGGCGACAGCTTGGCGAACACGGGGATGTGGGCGGGGCTTTGGCGACGTACGGCGGAAATGACGGCGGCCGCCGCACCGGAGTCACCGGCGAACACCTGTCCACGGTCCTCCACGTTGGGGCAGGAGATGTTGACTTCGACCATGGCCAGCCCCGGCGCGCCGCGCAGCTTGGTGGCCAGCCGGACGTATTCCTCCACCGAGCCACCGGCGATGGAGACCACCGCCCGCGCGCCGCGGTCGGCCAGCCACGGCAGGTCGTGCTCCAGGAAGGCGTCGATGCCCGGTCCCTGCAGGCCGATCGAGTTCAGCATGCCGCTGGGCGTCTCGGCCATCCGGGGCGTCGGCCGACCGCTCCGCGGGCGGACCATGATCGACTTGGTCACCACCCCGCCGAGGGCGGCCACGTCGAAGAACTGCGCCAGCTCCCGGCCGGCCGCCGCACACCCGGACGCGGTGAAGACCGGGTTGGGGAAGCGCACGCCGGCCA
This sequence comes from Frankiaceae bacterium, assembly GCA_017882835.1. Taxonomy (GTDB): domain Bacteria; phylum Actinomycetota; class Actinomycetes; order JADGOU01; family JADGOU01; genus JADGOU01. Next base: position 6,521 of record JADGOU010000002.1, read on the forward strand.
GCGTGGTCCTCAGGTCGACCGCCGGGGCCACCGACGGCCGGGCCACGGTGCTGGTCACGGCGTAGCTCCGGGTGGCGCTGCATCGGCGAGCGGGGCAACGGGGGCGCCCAGGGCATCCGCCGGCACCGTGCCCACGTCGCCGAAGCGCACCCGGTCGCCGCCGAAGACCGGTCCCTCGACGCACGAGCGCACCATCCGGGTCGTTCCGTCGTCGCCCACGACCGGCAGCACGCAGGTCATGCAGACCCCGATCCCACAGGCCATCGACTCCTCGACCGCGACCTGGCACGGGATCCCGCGGGCGGCGGCGATGGCGCTGACGGCGCGGAGCATGCCCATCGGCCCGCAGGCGTAGACGACGTCGGACCCGGTGTGCTCCAACACGGCGGGCAGCACGTCGGAGACCCGGCCCCGCTCCCCCATCGTTGCGTCCTCGGTGGTAAACACCACACTCGTGGTCCGGCGCTTGGCCTCCAGCGGACCGAACAGCCGGTCGGCGGTGGCCGCGCCGAGCACCGCGTCGACCCGGCAGCCGCGCGCCCGCAGGGCGTCGATCAGCGGGAACAGCGGCGCCGAGCCGTAGCCGCCGCCCACCAGGGTCGCGGTGGCCCGGTCTCGCGGCAGCCGGAACGACCGCCCCAGCGGCCCGACCACGTCGACCGCATCGTTGGGGCGTCGGCGCGCCAACCATGCAGTGCCCCGGCCGATGACCGCAAAGACGAACGTCACGGTGCCGCCGTACTGGCCGCGCTCGGTGACGGCGTGGATGGAGAACGCCCGGTGCAGCAGCATGCTGGAGTCCGGCCCACCGACGGCAACCGCGACGAACTGCCCCGGCCGGAACTCCTCGGCAATCCCGTCGGCAAGCAGCGTCATCGCGTGGTAGGCACCCACCCGCCGCATGGTCAACACCCGACCGGCCACCTGGACCGGCATCAGGCACCCGCCGCCGCGGCCAGCCGAGCGGCCTGCAGCACCGCGTGGTGCTCCTGCAGCGGGGCCACGCCGACCTCGCCCCGCACCAGCGCCTCGATCCCCTGCACGCAGGCGGCCGCGCCCTGCACTGTCGTCACACAGGGCACGCCGCGGGCGACGGCGGCGGTGCGGATCTCATAGCCGTCCACCCGCGGGCCGACTCCGAACGGCGTGTTGACCACCAAATCGACCTCGCCGGCCAGGATCTTCTCGACCACCGTCGGCTCGCCGTCGGCCCCCCGGCCGGCCGAGTGCTTGCGGACGACCGTTGCCGGCACCCCGTTGCGTCGCAGCACCTGCGCGGTGCCCTCGGTGGCCAGAATCTCAAAGCCGAGGTCGGCCAGCCGCTTGACCGGGAAGACCACGGCCCGCTTGTCCCGGTTGGCCACGCTGACGAAGGCCCGACCCTTGGTGGGCAGCGAGCCGTACGCCGCGGCCTGGGACTTCGCGTACGCCGTACCGAAGACCGCGTCGATGCCCATCACCTCGCCCGTGGACTTCATCTCGGGGCCGAGCACGGTGTCGATGCCGTGGAACCGGCCGAACGGCAGCACCGCCTCCTTGACCGAGATTGGCGCGTCCAACGGCAGATCACCGCCGTCCCCTACCGCCGGCAGCAGCCCTTCCAGCCGCAGCTCGGCGACGGTGGCCCCGACCATCACCCGGGCGGCCGCCTTGGCGACCTGCACCGCGGTGGCCTTGGACACGAACGGCACCGTCCGGGACGCCCGCGGGTTGGCCTCCAGCACGTAGAGCACGTCGTCCTTGAGCGCGTACTGCACGTTGAGCAGCCCGCGCACGCCGACGCCGCGGGCGATCGCCTCGGTGGAGGCACGAATGCGATCGAAGTCGCGCCGGCCCAGCGTGATCGGCGGCAGCGCGCAGGCGGAGTCGCCGGAGTGGATGCCGGCCTCCTCGATGTGCTCCATCACCCCGGCCAGGTAGAGCTCGCTGCCATCGAAGATCGCGTCCACGTCGATCTCGACCGCGTCCTCGAGGAACCGGTCGACCAGCACCGGGTGCTCGGGGCTGACGGCTGTCGCGCGGACGATGTATTCGACGAGCATCGCGTCGTTGTACACGATCTCCATGCCGCGGCCGCCGAGGACGTAGGACGGGCGGACCAGCACCGGGTAGCCGATCTCGTCCGCGATGACCTTCGCCTGGTCGTACGACATGGCGACCCCGTGCCGCGGCGCCGGCAGGCCGGCCGCGGCCAGCACCTTCCCGAACGCGCCCCGCTCCTCGGCCAGGTGGATGGCCTCGGGCGAGGTACCCAACAAGGGGACACCGGCATCCTTGAGCCGCTGCGCCAGGCCGAGCGGAGTCTGGCCGCCGAGCTGGACGATCACGCCGACGACCTCCCCCGAGGTCCGCTCGGCCTCGACCACCTCGAGCACGTCTTCGATGGTCAGCGGCTCGAAGTACAGCCGGTCGGAGGTGTCGTAGTCGGTGGAGACCGTCTCCGGGTTGCAGTTGACCATCACGGTCTCGTAGCCGGCGGCGGCCAGCGCGAAGCTGGCGTGCACGCAGGCGTAGTCGAACTCGATGCCCTGGCCGATCCGGTTCGGCCCGCTGCCCAGGATCAGCACCTTGCGCCGGCCGGTGCGGCCGACCTCGGTCTCTTCGTCGTAGGCCGAGTAGTGGTACGGCGTGTCGGCGGCGAACTCGGCGGCGCAGGTGTCGACGGTCTTGAACACCGGCCGCAGGCCCAGCGCGTGCCGGCGGGCGCGCACGTCCGGCTCGGCGACGCCGAACAGCGCGGCCAGCTGGCGGTCCGAGCAGCCGGCCCGCTTGGCCCGGCGCAGCAGCGGCTGCCCAATCCGCGGGAACGGCCCGGCGGCGAGCAACTCCGCCCGCAGCTCGACCAACCCGGCGATCTCGGCCAGGAACCACTGGTCGATCCCGGTGGCGGCCTCGACCTCGGCGACGCTGGCGCCCAGACGAAGCGCCCGCTCCACGGCGTACAGGCGGCCGTCGCGCGGGGTGCGCGCCTCGGTCAGCGACGACTCGACGGTCGCGCCGGGCGGGTCGGGCAGCGTCCAGTACCCGGCAGCTGCCGTCTCCACCGAGCGCATTGCCTTCTGCAGCGCCTCCGCGAAGGACCGGCCGATCGCCATCGCCTCGCCGACCGACTTCATCGCGGTGGTCAGCGTGGTGTCGGCGCCGGGGAACTTCTCGAAGGCGAACCGCGGCACCTTGACCACCACGTAGTCCAGGCTCGGCTCGAAGCTGGCCGGGGTCTCCCGGGTGATGTCGTTGGGAATCTCGTCCAGGGTGTAGCCGATGGCCAGCTTGGCCGCGATCTTGGCGATCGGGAAGCCGGTCGCCTTACTGGCCAGCGCGGACGAGCGCGACACCCGCGGGTTCATCTCGATCACGACCAGCCGGCCGGTCCGCGGGTCCACCGCGAACTGGATGTTGCAGCCGCCGGTGTCCACGCCGACGGCGCGGATGACGTCGATGGCGACGTCGCGCATCCGCTGGTACTCGCGGTCGGTCAGCGTCATCGCCGGCGCGACGGTGACCGAGTCGCCAGTGTGCACGCCCATCGGGTCCACGTTCTCGATCGAGCAGATGACGACCACGTTGTCTGCTCGGTCGCGCATCAGCTCGAGCTCGTACTCCTTCCAGCCGAGGATCGACTCCTCCAGGAGCACCTCGGCCGTCGGGCTGGCCAGCAGCCCGGCGCCGGCGATCCGGCGCAGGTCGGCCTCGTCGTAGGTCATGCCGGAGCCAGCGCCGCCCATGGTGAACGACGGCCGGACCACCACCGGATAGCCGAGCTCGGCGACAGCGGTCAGGCAGTCCGCCATCGAGTGGCAGATGGCGCTGCGGGCCGACTCCGCGCCGATCGAGGCGACGATCTCCTTGAACCGCTGCCGGTCCTCGCCGCGGCGGATGGCGTCGATGTCGGCACCGATCAGCTCCACGCCGTACCGCTCCAGGATGCCGGCGTCGTGCAGGGCGACCGCCGTGTTCAGCGCGGTCTGGCCGCCGAGGGTGGCGAGCACGGCGTCCGGTCGCTCCCGGGCGATGATCTGGGCGACCACCTCCGGGGTGACCGGCTCGATGTAGGTAGCGTCGGCGAACTCCGGGTCCGTCATGATCGTCGCCGGGTTGCTGTTGACCAGGCTGACCCGCAGCCCCTCCGCCCGCAGCACCCGGCAGGCCTGGGTGCCGGAGTAGTCGAACTCGCAGGCCTGGCCGATGACGATCGGGCCGGAGCCGATGACCAGGACGTGGTCGATGTCGGCCCGCCGCGGGCTCACGCCCGCACCCGCCCGGTCTCCATCAGCGCGACGAACGCCGCGAACAGCCCGGTGGCGTCGTGCGGCCCCGGGGCGGCCTCGGGGTGGTACTGCACGCTGAACGCCGGTACGTCGAGGCAGCGCAGCCCCTCCACCACCCCGTCGTTGAGGTCGACGTGGCTGACCTCGACCGCGCCGTACGGCGTCTGCGTCGGTCCGTCGGTCGCCGCGTCGACGGCAAACCCGTGGTTGTGGCTGGTCACCGCGACCGCCCCGGTAGCCCGATCCTGCACCGGTTGGTTCACCCCGCGGTGGCCGTAACGCAGCTTGTAGGTACTCAGGCCGAGCGCGCGGCCGAGCAGTTGGTTGCCGAAGCAGATGCCGAAGACCGGGACGCCGGCGTCGAGCACGCCGCGCAGCGCCTCGATCGCGTAGTCGGCGGTCGCCGGGTCGCCCGGGCCGTTGCTGATGAAGACCCCGTCGGGCTTCTCGGCCAGCAGGTCGCCGGCGGTGGCGGTCGCCGGCAGCACGTGCACCTCGCAACCCGCCGCCGCCATCCGGGCCGGGGTGGAACGCTTGATGCCGAGGTCGAGGGCGGCGACGCGGTGCCGGCGCTCGCCGCGAGCCGGGACCGCGTAGGGCTGCGGCGTCGAGACTTCCCGAGCCAGGTCGGCGCCGGTCATGCCTGGGCTGGCAAGCACCCGGGCCGCCACGGTGTCGGCGCTGGTCTCGATGCTGCTGACGCCCACCCGCATGGCGCCGCGCTCGCGGAGGTGGCGGGTCAGCGCCCGGGTGTCGATGCCGCTGATCCCGACGATGCCCTGCTCGCGCAGGTCATCGGCCAGCGGCCGGCGGGCGCGCCAGCTGGAGCTGGCTCGCGACGGGTCCCGCACGACGTACCCGGCGACCCAAATCCGGGCCGACTCCGGATCCTCGTCGTTCACCCCGGTGTTGCCAATGTGCGGCGCGGTCATGACGACGACCTGCCGGTGGTACGACGGGTCGGTCAGCGTCTCCTGGTAGCCGGTCATGCCGGTGTTGAAGACCGCCTCGCCGAAGGCCTCCCCGACGGCCCCGTATGCCTCGCCGCGAAACGTGCGGCCGTCCTCGAGCACCAGCAGGGCGGGGCGCGCGGTCACGGCGCGACCTCGGTGGCGGCACTGGTGGTGGCACTGGTGGTGGCGCCCGGGGTGGCCGGAGTCGCGAGGTGGCGCAGGGCGCGCACCCAGACGTCGTGCTGGTCGTGGTGGTCGGCCCGGAAGCCGGTGTCCAGCAGCGCGCCGCCGTCCGGTCCCGAACGGCCCAACTCCCACGTGATCACCAGTACGCCGCCGGGCCCGACCACCTTGCCGGCGTGCGCGCTGTCCACCCGGGCGTCCCGGATCGCCGGCCCGGGCAGGAACAGCGTCGACGCGCCGTCGCGGTCTACCGTCACCCCGGTGGCCGTGAGCCGCAGCCGACCACGGGCGCGGGCGGACAGGTCCTGGGCGGCGATCCGGTCCAGCCAGTCGCCCGCCCGGGTGGTGCCGACGTAGAGGCCGGGCAGTGGGTCCAGCAGCGCCGGCCCGTCGGCGGCCGGTGGCGGCGGCAGTGGCGGCAGCGTCGCCTGGCTGCGCGCTCGCCGCCGCCAGCCGCGGCGCATCAGCAGGTACGCCGCCGCGGCCAGCGCCAGCACAGCGAGAGTGAGCAGTAGCCGGGTGCCCAGGTCGGTCACCGGTCGCGGCGTCATCGCCACCCCGGCCAGCCGGTGGTTCACCGAATGCTCACCGGCCGCCACCCGGGCCACCACTCTCGGCTGGTTTGCCGTCCAGCACCGTCGGCCGGCCGCGCAGGAAGGTCGCCACCACCCGGGTGGGCAACGTCATCCCGGCGTACGGCGTGTTCCGGCTGCGACTGGCCAACGAGCCCGGGTCGACAGTGACCGTGGCGGCCGGGTCCAGCAGCACCACGTTCGCGGGTGCGCCCGGCTCCAGCGGACCACCCTGACCGTCGAGCCGCCCGATCCGCGCCGGTCGGACCGCCATCCGGTCGGCCACGCCGGCCCAGTCCAACAGCCCGGTCGAGACCATCGCCTCGGCGACCACCCCAAGCGCAGTCTCCAGGCCGAGCATCCCGAAAGCGGCCGCGCCCCACTCGGTCTCCTTGTCCTCCAGGGAGTGCGGGGCGTGGTCGGTAGCGACCGCGTCGATGGTGCCGTCGGCGAGCGCTGCCCGCAGGGCAGCCACGTCCCCGGCGGTCCGCAGCGGTGGGTTCACCTTGTAGACCGGGTCGTACCCAGTGACCAGGTCGTCGGTGAGCAGCAGGTGGTGCGGGGTCACCTCGGCGGTGACCCGGATGCCTTTGGCCTTGGCCCAGCGCAGGATCTCCACCGAGCCGGCGGTGGAGACGTGGCAGACGTGCAGCCTCGAACCGACATGCCCGGCCAGCAGGCAGTCTCGGGCGATCACCGACTCCTCGGCCACGGCCGGCCAGCCGGTCAGGCCCAGCCGGGCGGACACGACGCCTTCGTTCATCTGCGCCGCGTGCGTCAGTCGCGGCTCCTGGGCGTGCTGGGCGACGACGCCGTCAAAGGCCTTGACGTACTCCAGCGCGCGACGCATGAGCACCGCGTCGTCGACGCAGTGCCCGTCGTCGGAGAACACCCGCACCCGAGCCGCCGAGTCGGCCATCGCGCCCAGCTCAGCGAGCTGCTCCCCGCGCCGGCGGACGGTCACGGCGCCGACCGGGAAGACGTCGCAGTGCCCCGCGTCCCGCCCTAGCCGCCACACCTGCTCGACCACGCCGGCGGTGTCGGCCGCCGGGTCGGTGTTGGCCATGGCATGTACGGCGGTGAAGCCCCCCAACGCGGCCGCCAGCGTCCCGGAGGCAACCGTCTCGGCGTCCTCTCGACCGGGCTCGCGCAGGTGCGTGTGCAGGTCGACCAGGCCGGGCAGGGCCACCAGCCCGGCAGCGTCGAACACCTGGGCGCCGCCGGTAGCCAGCCCGCGGCCGACCTCGGCAATCACGCCGTCCGCCAAGTGCAGGTCGGTCGGCGCGGCTCCCAGGATGGTGACGTTACGTAGCAGCCAGTTACTCACTGGCACCGCCCATGGCCCCACCAAGGAGCAGGTAGAGCACCGCCATCCGGACGCTCACGCCGTTCGTCACCTGTTCCACGATCGTCGACCGCGGGGAGTCGGCGACCTCGGCAGCGATCTCCATCCCGCGGTTCATCGGCCCCGGATGCATCACCACGGACTCCGGCGGCAGCATTGCCATCCGCGCGGCGTCCAAGCCGTAGCGACGGCTGTACTCGCGGACGCTGGGGAAGTACACAGCGCCCATCCGTTCGCGCTGCACCCGCAACATCATCACCACGTCGCTCTTGGGCAGCACCCGGTCGAAGTCGTAGGACACCTGCGCCGGCCAGTCCTCCACCCCCACCGGGATGAGCGTCGGCGGCGCCACCAGGGTCACCTCCGCGCCCAGGGTGCGCAGCAGCAGCACGTTGGAGCGGGCCACCCGGCTGTGCAGGATGTCGCCGACCAGCGTGACCTGCAGCCCCTCGAGTCGCCCGAGTCGGCTGCGCATCGTGAAGGCGTCCAGCAGCGCCTGGGTCGGGTGCTCGTGGGTGCCGTCGCCGGCGTTGACCACACTGCCGCGCACCCAGCCGGCCAGCCGGTGCGGGGCCCCCGACATGGCGTGCCGGATGACCACCGCGTCGGCGCCCATGGCCTCCAGGGTCAGGGCGGTGTCCTTGAGCCCTTCCCCCTTGGACACCGCCGAGCCCTTGGCGGAGAAGTTGATCACGTCGGCGGACAGCCGCTTGGCGGCAAGCTCGAACGACGTACGGGTGCGGGTGGAGTCCTCGAAGAACAGGTTGACCACGGTGCGCCCGCGCAACGTCGGCAGCTTCTTCACCGGGGCGGCGGCCACCCGGGCCATCTCGGCCGCGGTGTCGAGCACCAGCAGCGCCTCGTCCCGGCTCAGGTCGCCGGCTGAGAGCAGGTGGCGCATCACGACGAGGTGTCCTGGCGGCTCTCCTGGCGGCTCTCCTGGCGGCTCTCCTGGCGGCTGAGGTCAGCCGGGCCGATCAGTACGCCGTCCCGGCCGTCATGCTCGGCGAGCAGCACGTGCACCGTCTCTCGCAGCGAGGTGGGGATGTTCTTGCCGACGTAGTCGGCGCGGATCGGCAGCTCCCGGTGGCCCCGGTCGACCAGGACGGCCAGCTGTACCGCGGCCGGCCGGCCCAGGTCGCCGATGGCGTCCAGCGCGGCCCGCACGGTCCGGCCGGAGAACAGCACGTCGTCGACCAGCACCACGATCCGGCCGTCCACACCGCCGGGCGGCAGCTCGGTGCGACCCAGCGCGCGGACACCGCGCAGCCGCAGGTCGTCGCGGTAGAGGGTGACGTCCAGTGAGCCGACCGGCACCGTGCGCTGCTCGACGCTCGCCATCTGCTCGGCGATTCGGTGCGCCAGCGTGCTGCCCCGAGTCGGTATGCCGAGCAGCACGACGTCGTCGGCGCCGCCGTTTTTCTCCAGGATTTCGTGCGCCATCCGGGTCAGCACGCGGGTGACGTCCGCGGCGTCCAGGACGGGATGGGCGGCGGTGCGGTCCCCCGAAACCGGTCTAGGCCGGCGCGGGTCGGGCGCAGTCGTCATCGGAAGTGACCTCCTTCCCCGCCTCACCGGACGGGTCGTTAAAGGATGTCTGCCGGCGGCTTCGCGGCGTACCGTCCGCTGCTGGCGTCGACGTCAACGGTAACAGTCGGACCGGATGCCGCGACCGGCGACCCGCTCTGGCACGCCGCCGGGCGCGAGCAGATCCCGACGCCGCGGAGGCGTATGACGGGCGTATGACGGGCGTGGATGACGGACGCGGATGACGGGTGCAGATGGCGGGCGGACGCTGCGCCATCTGGACCTAGCGACGCACCGAATCGCCAATGCGCTTGACCGCTGTGGCGGTAACTCGTAACGTCACGGTCAGTAACCGACACTTCGGGCCGACAACAGGAAACGAGGCGGGGAGTTCGTGGGCTGGTCCGCGCACCCGGCCGAATCCGCGTACCAGGAGCCAGCTATGAGTGAGTATGCCAAGGAGCTCGGGACGCGACTTCGGGCCATCCGCACCCAGCAAGGACTGTCTTTGCACGGAGTCGAGGAGAAGTCGCGCGGGCGCTGGAAGGCCGTCGTCGTGGGCTCGTACGAACGCGGCGATCGAGCCGTAACCGTGCAGCGGCTGGCCGAGCTCGCGGAGTTCTACGGCGTACCGGTGTCCGAGCTGCTGCCGGTGGTAGCGCCGGCCCCGCCGGTCGAGGCCGCTCCCCGGCTGGTCATCGACCTGGAGCAGCTGTCTCAGCTGCCGGCCGAGCACGCCGCGCCGCTGACCCGGTACGCCGCCACGATCCAGAGCCAGCGTGGCGACTACAACGGCCGGGTGCTCTCCATCCGGCACGAAGACCTGCGCTCACTTGCGGTCATCTACGACGACAGCCCGAACGCCCTGACCGAGCGGCTGATTTCCTGGGGTGTGCTGTCCCCGGACGCTCGCCGGGCCGTCGTCGAAACCTGACTCCCGCCACCGCCAACGCCGACGTAGCGGCTAGCCAGTCTCCGGGTGAACACCTCGGCTGGCGGGGTCAGAGCCTTCGCCTCGCCCAAGGGTGCGATAGCCGGGATGTACGCCAGGGGCGAGGCCGTGATGGGTGGCGAGCCGGCCGAGGAGGTGCGCCAGGGCGGCGCGGTCCGGCTCATCGAGTGGAGCGAGGAAGTCTTCCCGTGCTCCTGCGCCACCTTCCCGATGTCGCGGAGCCGCTGGTTGCCGGCCGGTGTCAAGTGCAGCGCGTAGTGCCGGCGATCCCGCCGGTGGCGTCGGGTGAGCGGGGTCTGGCGATGAACCTCCAGTCGAAAGGACGGTCGCGGTGGCGTTGTCGCACCGCTCGAAGGCGGCGAGCCCGGCCTCGATTGCGCACGTGAGCAGCGACGTTAGCCGCCCGCGGTGCCCCCCTGGTGATCGTGGTGCGGCTGGTGTCCGCGACACGCCGTACGACCGAGCACTGAGCGCACCACGATCGCGACGGCAGACCCGCGCCGGCGGGCCTCGCGACAACAGGCCCGCGACAACAGGCCCGCGACGATAGGGCCCATGACGTACTTCCGGGCGGCAGCCAGTTACCCCCACGAACTTCGGGTGCCGACCACTGAGTCAGATCAGAGGCAAGGCACCGGCCGGGCGGGACGCCGTGAATGCCTTACCGGCTGCTTGACAACCGCGCTGGCGACGTGCGGCGTCGGGGCGGTCTGTGGGCACCTTCACCGTGGCGTCGCCGAGGGCGACGACGTGGGGAGACGAGGCGGCGGGTCGGGATCCTTGCTGCGAACATGGGGCGGCGGCCATTCGCACACCAGCGTCTCCTCCGGGAACACTGGTCCACCCAGGTAATTGCCTTGGACCAGATCACAGCCGAGCTCGCTCAACAGGGCGAGCTGCTCTGGACCCTCCACTCCTTCCGCGATCGTCCTTAGTTGGAGGCTGTGCGCGAGGTCGATGACCAGGCGCAGGATGCGGTGGTCTGTATCGTCGTTCACCGCCTTCCACACAAATGTCTTGTCGATCTTCACGAGGTCGATGGGAAGCGAACGGATACGGCTGAGGGAGGAATGGCCGGTGCCGAAGTCATCGACCGCGATGCAGACTCCTTCCTGATGAAGACTGGCGAGCGCCGCCAGCGCAGCGCCGTCGTCGGCGTCGAGCAATGTCGTTTCTGTGATCTCGAGGCAGAGTTGGTGCGGCTGGCACGAGCTGCTGCGCAGCGCGTCACGCACCAGTTCCCGGAGGTGTGGGTCGCGGACCAGTGGGGTGGAGAGGTTCACCGCCACGACCAGACCGCGCACCGCCGGGGAAGTCGCGCTCCAACGCCGTAGTTGTTGCAGCGCTTCCTGCAGCACCCAGGCATCGATTTCGGCAATCAGTCTGGCGTGCTCGGCGACGGGCAGAAAGGTGTCCGGCAGGAGGAGACCGCGGCTGGGGTGGCGCCAGCGCAGGAGAGCCTCGACGCTGCTGGCCGGTCCGCCGGTGAGCGGATAGATGGGTTGGTACGCCAAGGTCAGCTGGCCCTGCTCAAGAGCGTGCTGCAGGCCCTGCTCCAGCTGAATACGGTTGAGCTGTTCGGCCCGAAGCTGCGGGGTCAGCCGGGTCGCGCGCGCCCGCCCGTGCCGCTTGGCCAGGTACATCGCGGCGTCAGCGTCCGAGAGCAAGCTCTCCGGCGTGGTTGTTGGTCCGGCGGTGGCGATGCCGACGCTGGCGGAGATCCGAGCTGTGCCGCGCCGCAACCGGTAGGGTTCTTCGAGCTTGCTGAGCAAGCGGCGACTGACGGTCGAAGCATCGTCGGGGTCAGCGATCTGCGGCAGCAGGACCACGAACTCGTCACCACCCAGGCGGGCGACGGTGGCCTCGCAGCGGACCGTGTCGCTGAGTCGTCGGGCGACCGCTGTGAGCAGCTCGTCGCCGGCGGCGTGGCCGAACAAGTCGTTGATGTTCTTGAATCCGTCGAGGTCCAACAGCAGCAGCGCGAGTTCTCCGCCAGCCTGGTGCCGGTTGCGCAGCCCTCGCTCGAGCTGCTGCAGGAGTAGAGCCCGATTGGCTAGCCCGGTGAGTTCGTCGTGCCGTGCGGCGTAGGCCAAGCGCTGCTCGACTTCCCGACGCTCGGTGATGTCCTCGGCCTGCAGCAGCAGGTACTGCTCGCCGGAGTCGGCATCCCGCTCGATCGCCGTCAGCCCGGCGGCGACCCATCGTCGTTGCCCGTCAGCCCGGCGGAGCCGGGTCTGCCAGCGAACGCGGCTGCGCACGCCGGTGGCGACGTCGCACAGCGCCCGGCGGTCGTTCTCCCAGCACTCGGGCTCGGTCAGCTCGTCCAGCGCTCGGTGCAGCAGGTCGGCTCGCGGGCAGCCGGTGAGCTCGATCAGGCCGGCGTTGACCTCCACGAGGTGCCCACGCGCCGTGATCAGCGCCATCCCCACCAGGGCGGTGTCGAAGGCCGCCCGGAACCGGACCTCCGCCCACTGGCGGGCGGCTTCGGCCTCGCGCCAGGCGGTGACGTCGGTGGCCAGCAGCAGCCAACCGACGAGCCGCCCCGCATGATCGGGGATAGGAAACAAGCGTACGGCCAGCCGACCCGATTCGTCGTGCACCACGGTGGCCTGGCCTTGAGCCGCCTCGTCGATGGGCACAGGCAGGAGCTCCTGGACATCGTGGCCGATCACGGCGGCAGGAATCCGGCCGAGCAGTCGTGCCCCGGCTGCATTCACGTCGACCACGCGTCGCTGCGGGTCCAACACGAACGCGCCGTCGGAGAGCGAGGTGAAGATGTGGCTTCGAACGAGGGGGAACAGCGGCAGCAGGCGAAACCGAAGGACGCCCCATACGAGCAGCGGTCCGGCGGCGGAGAAGGCCAGCGGCGTCGGGTCGACGGCGTGACTAGGCCCCCAGCCTTCGTTGAAGGCCAGAATCGCGGCGAACGGCAACAGCGCAAACACGATCAATGTGGTGGTCTGCCGCCGATAGATCGGCGAAACGTGCAACAGCGCCGTAGTCAGGTAGACCAAGCCGCCGATCAGTGTTGCCCCGGTGTACGCGACAAACGGCCAGAACAACGGACCGCTGTCGGCCTGGACCGGACCAATCCGATACCGGTGAACGAGCCAGCTCGTGCTGGGCAGCACGAGAATCCCGAGAACCGCGACTGGGACGACGGCGAGGGCAACGGCTGCCGGCCAGGGAAGACCCTTCCTGCGACCGGTGTACTGCACCACGAACGTCCACCACGCCACCGGTAGCGCCGCGATCCCGACGTACTTGACGCCGCCCCACCAGACCCGCTGCGCCAAATCCGCTGCGACGAACAGCTCAAAGCCGTGCGCGAGATCCCAGACGGCCACCGCAGCCAGCACAGCGGCCAGCCCGCCAACCGCCGCGACGCCGGGACGGCGCAGTAGGTACCGAAGACACCCGAGCTGGAGGGCCGCGCCGGCGAGCAGCGCGATTCCCCCCCACGACCATGCCACCGTCACCGCCGCCCTCGCCTGTCCCCGGTGCCAGGTAGGTGCCGCTCACACTTCCCGTTCGAAAGCCGCCAGTGCCCCGGCCCCAGCACCCTCCGTTACCAGCATGGCACTACGATCGGACTTTCCGGCTCATGCCCTGCCTCCAATCGCCCCCCCGGGCGGCCGCGGTCAGCAGCGGCGCGGCGGCGGGCCGGCTCAGACGGCGAGCGAGGGCTTGAGCGCCAGCAACCGGGCCAGCAGCCCGTTGACGAACCCGGGCGAGGAGTCCGTCGAGAGCCGCTTGGCCAGCTCCACCGCTTCGTCGAGCACGACCCCGTCCGGTACATCGGCACGCCACAGCAGCTCGTAGATCCCGATCCGGAGCACGTTGCGATCCACCGGCGGCATCCGCTCCAGCGTCCAGCCCTCGGCGTAGGTCATCAGCAGCTCGTCGATGCGCTTCCGGTGCGCGGTGACGCCCTCGACCAGCTCCACGGCGTACGCCGAGATGGGCGGGTCGGCCTCGGCCAGCCGGGCGGCCAGCGTGGCGACCACGTCCGCGCCCCGCAGGTCGGACTCGTAGAGCACGTCGAGCGCCCGCTTGCGGGCCTGGCTGCGAGCCCCCACCGTCAGGCGCTGATGCGACCGAGGTAATGGCCGTCGCGGGTGTCGACCTTGACCTTCTCGCCGATGACCACGAACAGCGGCACCTGGATCTCCGCGCCGGTCTCCAGGGTGGCCGGCTTGGTACCGCCGGTGGACCGGTCCCCCTGCAGCCCGGGGTCGGTGTGGCTGATCGTCAGCTCGACCGACGCCGGCAGCTCGACGTAGAGCGGAATGCCGTCGTGCACGGCAACGGTCGCCGTCATGTTCTCCAGCAGGTAGCTGGCCATGGCACCCACGGTCTCCGCGGGGACGTGCAACTGGTCGTAGGTGGCGGTGTCCATGAAGACGTAGTCGCCGCCCTCCCGGTAGAGGTAGGACATCTCCCGCCGGTCGACAATGGCCACGTCGACCTTGACGCCGGCGTTGAAGGTGCGGTCCACCACCTTGCCGGTGCGCACGTTTTTCATCGTGGTCCGCACGAATGCGCCACCCTTACCGGGCTTGACGTGCTGGAACTCGACCACCGTCCAGAGCTGTCCGTCGAGGTCGAGGGTGATGCCGTTCTTCAGGTCATTGGTGGTCGCCATGATGATTAGAGGGTACGGCGAGCGGCCGGCACCCGGACGGGTCGGGCGCCGGCTCCTCTCAGAGCTCCCGCAGCTCCCGCGGCGCGGTCGTCAACAGCTCCGGCCCGTTCGGTCGCACGACCAGGGTGTCCTCGATCCGGACCCCGCCCCGACCGGGCAAGTACACCCCCGGCTCGACCGTGACCGGCACGCTCGCCGCCAGCACCCCGGTGGCCGTGGTGCCCAGCGTCGGTGCCTCGTGGATCTCCAGGCCCACCCCATGGCCCAGCCCGTGCGGGAACTGCTCGCCGTACCCGGCGGTGACGATCATGTCCCGGGCGGCGGCGTCCACGGCTTGGACATCGGCGCCGACGGCGAGCGCGGCCCGGCCGGCGACCTGGGCAGCGGCGACCAGCGGATAGATCTCCCGCTGCCAGTCCGCGGCCCGGCCGACCACCACGGTGCGGGTCATGTCCGAGTGGTAGCCGGCCAGCCGCGCCCCAAAGTCAAGCGTCACGAAGTCACCGGCAGCGATCACCCGGTCGGTCGGACGATGGTGCGGCACGGCGCTGTTCGGCCCCGCGGCGCAGATGGTCTCGAACGCGGCGCCATCACCGCCGTACGCCCGCATCCGAGCCTCCAGCTCGGCGGCGACCGCCCGCTCGGTGCGACCGGGCGCGATGTGCGGCAGTACGTCGGCCAACGCCCGGTCCGCGATCGCGCAGGCCGCCCGGAGCAGCGCCACCTCGACGTCGTCCTTGACCATGCGCAGCTCCTCGACCACCCGGCCGAGCGAGACCAGGCTCGCCGGTTCGGCGGCGGCGAGCAGCAGGCCGTGCTGCTCCACCGTCACGTCGTGGGCCTCGAACGCCAGCCGGCCGACCCCCGCCAGCACGGCTCGCTTCGCCAGCGCGCCGGCAACTGCGCGGTCGATTACTCGGTCGACGTCGGGGGCCTGGGCGGCCGACTGCGTGCGATAGCGCCCGTCGGTGGCCAGGCACGCCCCGCCGCCCGCCAAGATGAGCAGCGCCCCGTTCGACCCGGTGAAGCCGGTCAGGTAGTAGACGTTGACCAACCGGGTGACCAGCACCGCGTCGGCGTCGAGGCCGGCCAGCGCGGCGCGCACCCGGTCGCGACGATCGCCGTGTTCGAACGGCACCCGGTCAGCCGTCCGTCCGGTCGGCCGTCGCGGCAACGGCCCGCAGGGCCAGCCGGTAGGAGTCCAGCCCGAAGCCGGCAATCACCCCGGTGGCCACCTCGGCCAGCACGCTGTGCCGCCGAAACTCCTCCCGGGCACCGACGTTGGACAGGTGCACCTCGACCAGCGGGACGTCGACCATGGCCGCCGCGTCCCGAACCGCGACCGAGTAGTGCGTCCAGGCTCCGGCATTGAGCACGACCGCGCCGGCCTCGTCGGCCGCGGTGTGCAGCAGTCGGACCAGCTCCCCTTCATCGTCGGTCTGCGCCACCACGACGTCGAGCCCCAGCTCGGCCGCGGTGGTCTCCACGGCCTGCACCAACTCGGCGTACGTCGCGGAGCCATAGACCGCGGGCTCGCGCCGACCGAGCCGACCTAGGTTGACGCCGTTGAGGACGTGCACCGGCCTCACAGCAGGACCCGGGCGGGGTCGGTCGCGGAGTCCGGCTCGCGGGAGACGACCCCGAAGGCGGCGACGAGCAGGGCGGGGTCCGGGTCGGCGAGGATCCGTGGCCGGGCCAGCGCGTCGAGGACGACGAAGCGCAGCCGGTTGCCGCGGGCCTTCTTGTCGATCCGCATGGCGTCGAGCAACCGCGGCCAGGCGTCCGCGCGGTAGGAGGTTGGCAGGCCGAGCGCGTGCAGCATGCAGCGGTGCCGGTCTGCGGTCGCGTCGTCGAGCCGCCCGGCGAGCCGGCCCAGCTCGGCGGCGTAGCACAGACCCACACTGACCGCGGCGCCGTGCCGCCAGCGGTACTGCTCCACCTTCTCGATGGCATGGGCCAGCGTGTGCCCGTAGTTGAGCACCTCCCGGCCGCCGCGCTCGGTCAGGTCGGCGGCCACCACGGCCGCCTTGACCCGAACCGAGCGCTCCACCAGCTCCCGGGTGTACGGGCCGTCGGCGCGGCCGGCGGCGGCCGGATCGCTCTCGATCAGCTCCAGGATGGCCGGGTCCGCGATGAAGCCGGTCTTGACCACCTCGGCCAGGCCGCCGACGAAGTCGTGCCGCGGCAGGGTGGTGAGCGCGGCCAAGTCGCAGAGCACGCCGGCCGGCGGGTGGAACACCCCGACGAGGTTCTTGCCCATCGCGGTGTCGAGTGCGGTCTTGCCCCCAACCGCCGCATCCACCATGCCCAGCAACGTGGTCGGGATGTGCACCACCCGGACGCCGCGCAGCCAGGTCGCGGCCGCGAAGCCGGCGAGGTCGGTGGTGGCTCCGCCGCCGAGGCCGACGACGGCATCGCTGCGGGTCACGCCGATCCGGCCGAGCACGTCCCAGACGAAGCCGGCGACCGTGATGTCCTTGGCAGCCTCGCCATCCGGAACCTCCACCGCGTGCGCCTCGATCCGCTGCGCGCGCAGGTCCTCGACCACCGCCTCCCCGCTGGCCGCCAACGCCCGCGGATGCACCACCGCGACCCGCTCCGCGCCGGCCAGCATGGGAGCCAGCTCGCCCAGCAGCCGGGTGCCGATCACCACGTCGTACGGCGCGGGGCCGCCGACCCGGATCCGAGTCGGGGGGCTGTCCGCAGCGATCGTCATCGCCGGCCGGTCTCGGTGGTCAGCGCACCCAACTCGGTCGTCAGGGCACCCAACTCGGCCAAGACCGCGTCGGCCACCTCGGCCGGCGTCCGGCCGTCGGTGTCGACAGCGGCCAGCGCGACCGCGGCGTAGTGCGGGGTCCGCTGCTCGAGCAGCCGAGCCAGCTCCCCGCGCGGGTTGAGCGCCAGCACCGGCCGGTCGCGGGCGAGTCCAACCCGTTTGGCGGCATCGGCCAGGCCGGTCCGCAGCCACACCACCGGCAGACCGCGCAGCGCGGCCCGGGTCTGGGCCGCCAGCACCGCGCCGCCGCCCAGAGCCAACACTCCCGTGTGCTCGGCCAGCGCGGCGGCGACCGCCGCCCGCTCCAGCTGGCGAAACTCCTCCTCGCCGGCGGTGAGGAAGATGTCCGCGACCGACATACCAGCGGCGGCCTCGATGTCACCGTCGGTGTCCCGAAAACCAGTGCCCAGCCGGTCGGCCACCAGCTCGCCGACGGTGGTCTTCCCGGCGCCGGGCGCCCCGACCAAGACCAGCATTGGCGCGGTCATGGGTCGAGATCCTGCTCCGCGAGCACCTCCTGCACCGCCGACTGCGCACTGACCGACGCCGTCATCGGATCACCAGCGCCTTCCGGTAGCCCTCCAGGTTGCGCCGGGTCTCCGCCACCGAGTCGCCGCCGAACTTCTCCAGCGCCGCATCGGCGAGCACCAGTGCGACCATCGCCTCCGCCACCACGCCCGCAGCCGGCACCGCACACACGTCGCTGCGCTGGTTGATCGCCTTGGCCGGCTCCCCCGTGCCGACGTCGACGGTCGACAGCGCCCGGGGGATCGACGAGATCGGCTTCATGGCCGCGCGCACCCGCAGCATCTCGCCGGTGCTCATGCCGCCCTCCACGCCGCCGGCGCGGTCGGACAGCCGCCGGACGCCGTTCGGACCGCCTTCGATCTCGTCGTGCGCCTGCGAGCCGCGGCGGGCGGCCGAGGCGAAGCCGTCACCAAACTCCACGCCTTTGATCGCCTGGATGCTCATCAGCGCACCCGCCAACCGTGCGTCCAGGCGCCGGTCGGCGTGCACATGGCTACCCAACCCCGGCGGCAGGCCGTGCCCGAGCACCTCCACCACGCCGCCGAGGGTGTCCCCGTCGCGCCGGGCGGCGTCGATCTCGGCCACCATGGCGGCGCCCGCAGCGGCATCCAGACAGCGCACCGGGTCCGCGTCCACCCGCTCGCGGTCGCCCGGTCCGGGCGCCCCCCCGCCCGGCGCGGACACCGCTCCGATGGCCACCACGTGGCTGAGCACCTCGACGTCCAGCACCTGGCGGAGCAACGCCGCCGCGACTTCGCCGAGCGCCGTGCGGGCCGCCGTCTCCCGCGCGCTGGCCCGCTCCAGCACCGGCCGGGCGTCGTCGAACCCGTACTTCTGCATGCCGGCCAGGTCGGCGTGCCCGGGGCGGGGCCGGGTCAGCGGCGCCGCGCGGGCGACATCGACGAAGCGCCCGGGCTCGTCGTAGCGCCGGCCGGCGGCGTCAACGGGGTCGGGGTCCATTACCTCGGCCCACTTCGGCCACTCGCTGTTGCCGATCCGGACAGCGACCGGGCCGCCGATGGTGACCCCGTGGCGCACGCCGCCCAGGATCTCGACCTCGTCGCGTTCGAAGGCCATCCGAGCGCCGCGTCCGTAGCCCGCGCGCCGGCGGGCCAGGGCGTCCATCAGCTCGGCCGTCGACGTCCGTACGCCGGCGGGCATCCCCTCCAGTACGGCGACCAGCGCGGGACCATGCGACTCCCCCGCGGTCAGCCAGCGCAGCATGCCGGCAGTCTCCCACGGTTGTAGGGGCCGCTGACCGGTGTGGCACGCAGGTGTGGATACCGCAGCCGACACGCGCCCACCCTCCGCCGCGGGCGCCGCCACCGCGGCTACCGTGTGCCCCGGCGCCCGCTCCCTTCCCCCTTGTCCGCGGCGGTCCCACCGGCCCGAACCGACGACGCGACCGAGAGAGCCGCCATGACCGTTGCCCAACGCCCGCCGGCTGGCCTGATGCCGCGGCCGGGGACACCGCCCGGGCCGCTTGAGCCGCTGTCCGGACGGTCGCTCGAGCTGCCCGGTGACCTCGCTGCGTACCGCCCACTGCTGGCACGGTTGGCCGCAGCCGGCGCCGTGGATGCCGACCGCTCCGCCCTGGTCGACCAAGCCGTCGCGGTGTGGAACCGGCCCGGCTTCGACACCTTCGTCTCGCTGCCGCGGTTGCACTTCACGCCGTTCGACTACCAGCTGCAGGCGGCCCAGAGCGTGCTGCGGCGGATGCAGGGCCGGGCCATCCTCGCCGACGAGGTGGGGCTGGGTAAGACCATCGAGGCTGGGCTCGTGCTCTCCGAACTGCGGGTCCGCGGCCTCGCCGACCGCACGCTGGTCGTCGTCCCGGCCGGCTTGGTCGACCAGTGGCGAGAGGAGCTGGACACCAAGTTTGCGCTGCCGTCGGCCGTGGCCAAGGGCGGTACCTGGCCGGTCGACGCCGACCGTCCGATCGTGATCGCCTCGTTGGCCGCCGCGCGCCGGGACCCGTTGCGAGCGGCCCTGACCGCCCGGGACTGGGACCTCGTGGTCGCCGACGAGGCACACCGACTGCGCAGCCCGCGCAGCGCGTCCGGCCGGCTGGCCAGGTCCATGCGGGCGCGGTATCTGCTGCTGCTGTCCGCCACGCCGGTGGAGAACCGGTTGGAGGACCTGTTCGAGCTGGTCAGCCTGGTGTCCCCCGGCCTGCTCGGCACCCTGACCGAGTTTCGCCGCAGGTACGGCGCCAGCGCCGGCCCGGGCTCAATCCCCGGTCCGGGCCCCGCCGCGGCCGTCCGCAACGTCGCCGACCTGCGCGCCCGCACCCGCGAGGTGATGGTCCGCCACCGCCGCAGCGAGGTGTCAGTGCTGCTCCCGCAGCGGCTGGCCGAGACCGTACTGGTGCGGCCCAGCCCGGAGGAGGCGGCGCTCTACGCCCGGGTCGCGGACCGGATCCGGGGCGAGGCTCGGGACGCCCCGCACACCCGGTTGATGACCTTGCGCAGCCTGGCCCGGATGGCCGGGTCTACCCCGGCCGCGGTGGCGCCCACCCTGGACAAGGTCGGCTGGTCCGACTTGGCGGCCGACGCGAGCTCGATCAGCCAGGTCGAGAAGGTGCGCGCCGTCCTCGACCGGGTCCGCCGGCATAACGCCGCCGGCGAGAAGGTGCTGGTTTTCACTGCGTACCGCCGAACGTTGGAGACGCTGGCGGCCGCGTTCGACCACGGCGGCGTGTCGGCCGCCGTCTACCACGGCAGCCTGAGCCGCGCGGACAAGGAGAAGGCGGTCACCACCTTCCGCGACGACCAACCGGTGCTGTTGACCACCGAGTCCGCCGGCGAGGGCCGCAACCTGCAGTTCTGCCATGTCATGGTGAACGTCGATCTGCCGTGGAACCCGATGCAGATCGAGCAGCGCCTCGGCCGGCTGCACCGCGTGGGTCAGCAGCACGATGTCGTCCTGACGAATTTCGTCGGCCAGGGCACGATCGAGGAGCGCATTCTGCACGTGCTGGAAGCGAAGATCAACCTGTTCGAGCTCGTGGTCGGCGAGCTGGACATGATCCTCGGTCGCGTGTCCGACGACTTCGACTTCGAGTCCTCGGTCTTCACGGCGTACGTCGAGGCGAGCGACGACTCCGAGTTCGACGCCCGGCTGGCCGACCTCGGTGACGCGCTCGCCCAGGCCCGCACCGCCTACGTCGAGTCCCGGACCGCCGTCGACGACCTCGTGGGCCAAGGCGAGGCGTTGTGACCATCACCGACCCGGGGTTGCGCTTCTGGCTGCGCTACGTCGAGGACGCCGGCGCGTTGTGCGAGACCGCCGAGGACAGCGTGCTCGTCCTGCTGCCGGACCGGCTGCAGGCTGCCTTCGACCTGCCCGAAGAGACGGCGGTCACCGGCGATCCGGCCGTCGCCCGCGAGGACGGAGCGCTGCTGCTGCTGTCCGGACACCCCGCGCTGGAGCGGGCGGTGCGCGACGTCCTCGACGCTGGCGACGTCGGACACACAGTGCTCGCCTGGCCGTCCGCTCCGGCTCCCGATGCCGACCTGCTGCTGGCCCGAGCGCGGGAGACGTTCGGAGTGGACCACGGTCGGATCGACGCCGCCGGCGAGCCGACCGCGGCCTTCCTGCCGGTGCTCATCGTCGGCGTACTGGTCAACTACACCCTCTCCCTCGATGACCACTTCCAGGAGGAGCTCGAGGTGTGGGTGGACGCCCGCGGCTCGGCCGAGATCCCGGCGGACGCCCGCAGCCGGCTGCGCCGGGCCGCGACCGGGCCGGCGCAGGCCCGACCGATGCTCCCCGCCGACGTTTCCGCCGCGCTGGCCGAGGCGGACCGGCTGCTGACCGAGCGGGCCGCCCGGCGCCGCCGCGAGCTGTCCCGTCCGGTAGATGCCGGCCGGTCGGCGGAGCTCGCCCGGACCGAGGCCTACTACGCCGAGTCGCTCGCCTCGCTCACCCGCCGGCGCAGCTCGGCGCCGCCGGACAAGACGGCCCTGCTGGACGCGCGGATCGCCACCACCGACGCCGAACGGGTCCGCCGGCTGGCTGAGGTGGCCGACAAGTACCGGGGCCGCCACACCATCCGGCCCTACCGGCTGCACCAGCTGCTGGTGCCGGCGTTGACGCTGCCGGTCGACGTCCGCCGAGGCGATCGCCGCTATCCGCTGGCGCTGGACTGGATGCTGCCGGCCGGGGCGTTTCGCGGCGTGCGCTGCCCGCAGTGCGGCGCAAATGCGCAGTTGGTGGCCGCCAAGGACCGGTTGGGTTGCCGGTGCTGCCTCGTCCGTACGACGACGGAGCCGACGCCAGCGCCGGTGCCGCCAGCGGCGCGCGCCGCCCGCCCGCAACCGGCGCCTCGCCCGCCGACGGCACCGCCAGTCCGGCCAGTCCCACCCAAGCCGGCGTCGCGCCCGCCCGCCCGAGCGGCTGCCGCCCGGTCCGCCCCGGTCCCGGCCGACCGGGCGAAATCGCCCCGCCAAGTGCGTGCGGCCGGCGACAGGCTGGCCATGTCCTACTGGGAGTGGGTCGCCGGCGGTGATCGCCGACTGCGGCGCCTGCTGGCGCCGGACTCCCCGGCCGCGGCCGTGCATCGGCTCTACGGCGCGACCGGCTCGGCCTGGGCGATCGGCGTTGGTGAGACGGAGATGCCGGTGTCCGTGAGCGCGGGCACCGAAGAGCCGGTACCCGGGGCAGCAATGGCCACCGTGGGTGACGTGCGCACGGCCCGGTACGCCTACCCCTTCCAACTGCGGTGGCGGTTCGTCGACGGCGCGGCCGTGGTCGAGGAGGTACTGCCGTTCCCCTTCGCCTGGAGCGGTGGCCGGCTGCCGGCGCCCACCTGGCTGCCGACCGCTGAGCGGCTGCTGCACGACGTACCGACGCCGCGGATCGAGCTCGACCCGGTGGCCCGGGCGCTGTGGAAGGTCGATCTCCCCCGGCTCGGGCTGCCGCTGCTGCTGCGCTGCCTGGCCGCCTGGTGGCGCGTCCGGGACGCGGTTGACCTGGCGTCCGAGCCGGTCCAGCAGACGATGTTGTTCGCGCCGTCCGAGCCGACACAGCCCGCCGTACTGGCCGCCGCCGTGGCCCGGCTGGTGGCCCTGCGCGCCGGCGGGGAGAGCCGGTACGACGTGGTGGCCGCCTGGCACGGTGTCGACCCGGAGGCGGTGCGGGCCGCTGGCGCGGCGCTGCAGAAGCAGCTGCAGTTGTCCGCCACCCGTTGGTGGTGAACAGCGCCTGCTCCGGTCGGGACGCCGCCGGCGGGCCTACTGCTCCCGCAGCGGAGCACGCCCGAGCTGTCCTACCTGCAGGCCGCGATCTTCGCCGTCACGACCAGGAAACGCCGCGACACACACCCTGCATTCGGTCGTGACGACGAAGATCTTGCCGCCCGGCCGTGTCAGCTGGCGGCCTGGACCAGACCGATCAGGTGAGCCTCCGGGTCGACGAACTGACCGAGGACTGGCCCACCCGGTACCTCGTCCGGTCCCATCCGCCGCGTGCCGCCGAGGCTCTCCGCCTGCTTCAGTGCCGCCTCGACGTCTGGCACCTCGACGTAGAACGTGACATGGCCGGGGTAGTCCTCCATGCCCTGCATCGCGCCCATGATGCCCCCGCCGATGCCGACGCCGTCCGCGTTGACATTGCCCTCGCGCGCGACCATGCCGTAGCCGATCGGGTTGTTGCTGTCGATGGTCCAGTCGAACAGCTGCGAGTAGAACGCGTTCAGCGCCATGCCGTCCTTGCCGACGACCTCGAAGTGCACCACGGGTGCGCCCATGACTGTCTCCTCCTGTTTGGTGGGGTGGGCATCCTCTCGCTTCATGCAGACGTCGGGAGGAGGTCGAACTAATCGGTTGGCCCACCAACCGACCGACCGAGCCGGCGACGACTGCCTGCCGACCCCAGGTACCCCTTTGTCGGCACCTCAACGGTGGACCAGGTCGGCCCGGGCGCACGGTGCCGGACGTCGCGTGCGGGACGTAGTTCTTCACGCCAAGGGGCGGCAACGGCAGGGGCGCGCCCTTGCCAGGTCACGGTCGCGCGGCTATCGCGGCGGCTCCGCGCGACCCCTTTCGCTATCCCGAGTGATGGACGCTGCTCCGGCTACAAAGGCCGGCTCGGCGCAGTCGGCGACAGACCAGGTGCGCGCGCTAGCTGCTAGCGGCTAGCTCGCCTCACCGACGACCTGGGGCTAGCGCCGAGCCCACCGCCAGAGCCGCTCCGCCGAACCAGCTGGACGGTGTCGGCCTACTTGAGGACTTCCTGGCCCTCGCAGAGGCTGAAGCTCTCGTCGCCGTTGAGGTACGACGCGCAGGTGCTCTTGACCGACACCAGCTTGAACGTGGTTGCGAACGTGTCGTCCACCGCCGGGGTGAAGACGGTGGCGTCGACCTTGGTCTGGGCGTACTGCACGCCGTCCTTGGTAAAGGCATGCACCAGGCTCACGCGCTTGCCCGCGGAGGTGGTCGCCGCCGGCCCGGTCGGGGACGTGCCGGTCGAGGGCGCCGTCGTCGTGGGGTCCGCGGTGCCCGGGGCCGCCGTCGTCCCGGTCGCCGGCGTGCCCGTGCTCGTGCCGCTCGCCGCCGCCGGAGCCACGTAGAGCGCCGTGAACGGGTCGCGACCCACCACGTCGCTGAACGTCGACGGCACCGTTTCGGGCGCGGGGATCACGACCGCCGGCTTGGGTACGACGGGAGCACTCGCCGCCGGCTTCGGTTTCGGCACCGGCGCGGCCGCCACCTTCGGGGTATCGCCGCCGGAGAACAGGAACATCTTGGCGCCGAGCGCAAGCAGGAGCGCCAGCGCACCGGCGGCGGCCACGATCAGCGCCAGCCGCCGACGGTCCGCAGCCGGCTTGACCGGCTCGCTCGACTCGGCGCCGATCGGGTCGTCCGGCTCGCTCGACTCGAACGGAAAGGATGGGTGCGACATCGTCGGCTGCCTCTTACCGGCTCGGGAGTGACGTGGTGGGTGCCGGTGCGGTCGTCGCCCCGGGCGCGGTACCGACAGCCGGCGCCGGCGTGGCCGCCGTCATCGCGGGGGCCATGAAGACCATCGCCGAAACTGTGCCCGTCAGCGATCCGACCGGCGGCGCAGTGGCCCCGCCCGCTGCCGCACCCGCCGCGGGAGCCGCCGGTGCCGCGGCTGCCGGGCCGGAGCCACCCGCCGGAGCCACGCCCAGCGTGGTGACCACGAACGCGCGCGGGAGTGACTCGAGGTTGCTGAGGAACTGCTCCATCTGGAAGAACTTGCCTTGCACCGTCAATGCCAGCGGGATCTGCTGCACGGCCACGGGCGGCGTGGCCAGGCCCACGGTGGCCGGCACCGCCGCGGTCAGCGCCACCGGTGCCGACGGCGACAGCGACATCAAGTCGACGTTCGCCTTGTCGGCAGCGTCACTGAGCGCCCGGATGAGCGAGGGCAGCGCCGGGTTGTCCGGCATCCTGGCCGAGATCTCGGTCAGCCGCGCCTGCTTTTTCGGCAGGTCGAGCGCCTGGGCCTTCAGTGCCGCGATCTGGGTTCGCACCGTGGCGTTGTCCTGCTCCTGCTTCGCGGCGGTCGCATTGAGCGCCGTGGTCGCCGACCGCTTCGGCGAAACGAGCAGGAACCAGCCAGCCGCCAGGATGAGCAGGACCAGTACGGCGGTCAGCGCCGCCCATTGCTTGGTCTTCGCCATGTCAGCCTCCCGCCGGCTTGGAGTAGCGACCGGAGTAGGCGTCCTTCGTGACCGTCACGGTGGAGGTGAAGTTGACGACCGGACGGGACCCGATGGCGGCCTTGGTGGAGCTGGAGAAGTACGGGTTGGTGTAGCCCTTCTCCTCGGCCAGCGACTCCAACCACGCGGCGACGTCGTCGTAGGCGAACGCCGTACCGGCGAAGGTGACCGTCCCGATGCCCGGGTCGACGCCGGCCGTCTTGGTTCCGGCCGCGCCGGCCGTCCCGGGAGCGCCCGCCGCGCCCGCCGCCGTCTGGGTAGCGGTGAGCTGGGTTAGCCAGACATTGGCCGGCACCGTCAGGCTGATGTCGTTGAGGTAGTGCGACCACTGCACTTCCGCGCCCATCGCCTGGGTCAACATGGCCTCGCGGGTGGCGACCTCGGCATAGACCGCCTTGACGTTGTCGTAGCGCGCGGCGTCGCGTTGCAACGACACCTGCGTGGCTTTGGCGTTCGTCACTTTCTGCTGCGCCTTGGCTTGGCTACCGGCGGCGACCGTGAATAGCAGCGCCACGATCCCGAGCGCGCAGAGCAGGACGGCACCGAGGCCGTGCTGCACGCGGCGGAACCGCCGTACCTCCAAGATCTCCGGCGGCAGCAGGTTGACCCGCGGCAGCTGGCCGATCCGGGTGATGGTGGGGGTCGTCATGAGGCCACCCCGATGGCGAGGCCTACCGGCACGCTGAGCAACGGGTCGACGGCGGCGAGCTGCTCGGCCGACAAACCGATGTTGCCGACCGTGAGGCGGGCGGTCACCGAGCCGTACTCCACCGGCAGCCGCGTCGCCGAGGACAGTCGCTCCACGAACCCGGGAATCAAGCCGCCGCCGCCGGAGAGCACCACCCGGGCGATCCGCGCGGCGGTCGGTTGGGCGAGGTAGTAGTCCAGCGATCCGCGAACTTCTTCGACGAAGCTGGCGACTGTCGACTCCAGCGCCCGGTTGGCGGGATGGTCTTCGACGTCGGGGCGTTGCGCCGGGACGAAGGCCGTCTGCTTGAACTCCTCGGCCTGCTCCAGCGGGACGCCCATCCGGTCGGCGACCGCCTGGGTGAACTGCTCCCCGCCCATCACCAAGATGCGGACAAAGCGGGGCACGCCGCCCTGGTGGACCACGATGTTCGTGACGTTTGCGCCGACCTGGACGATGGCCTCGGCCTCGGGCGCGTTGACGCCCAACTCCTCGACGCTGGCCAACGACCGCAGCACGGCAAAGGGGGTCAAGTCGACCGAAACCACGTCGAGACCCGCTTTGCGAGCGGCCGTGATGGCGGCCATCACCATGTCGCGGGCGGCCGCGACGAGCAGCACCCGCAGCATCCGGCCACCGTCGGGCGCGACGTGCTCTTCGAGCGGGTGGAAGTCCAAGACGGTGTCCTCGATCGGCATCGGGATGTAGTCCTGCACCTGGTAAGGCAGCGACTTGCGCATCTCGGCCGCCG
>JADGOU010000074.1 GCA_017882835.1 Frankiaceae bacterium
GGAAACGGCGAGTGGTCCAGCAGCAGCGGCAGCCGGGCGGTCGACCAGTCGAAGGTCTCGGTCACCCGAGTGCCGCCCTCGACCGGTTCGAGCTGGTAGCGCCACCGGTGGCCGCCCCAGTGCCGCCACGCGATCCGGCGGTCCGGCTCGTGCTCGACGACGGTGTTGCGGATGGCGTACGGCGCGAGCAGGTGCATCCGCATCCCGAAGGTCGAGCCGAGCTCGAGCCGGTCCGGCCCGCGGATCGCCTGCTTGACGCTGCCGGAGCCATCGATGACCGGATGCTGCCGGGGGTCGGTGAGTACGGCGAAGATCTCGGCCGGCGGGCTGGCGATGACGATGTCGCGCGACACCGCGCGAGTAGTGGGCATGTCCGGCACAGTACGGTCGGCCAGGTCCCGGGTGCAGCGCGGGTCGAGGACCGGTGGTCGGAGGAGGGAATGCCGGCCCCGGCTGGCACGGTTTACCGGCAAACGTTGCGTCTGGTCGAGATGGAGTGCCCGTGCCCCTGCCGCCCTTGGTCGAGCCCGCTGCCGCGCTGACGGTCGACGAGGTCCGGCGCTACTCGCGCCACCTGATCATTCCGGATGTCGCCATGGACGGGCAGAAGCGGCTGAAGAACGCCCGGGTGCTCGCCGTCGGCGCCGGCGGCCTCGGCTCGCCAACGCTGATGTACCTAGCGGCGGCCGGCGTGGGCACGCTGGGCGTGGTCGACTTCGACGTGGTGGATGAGTCGAACCTGCAGCGCCAGGTGATCCACGGCCAGTCTGACATCGGCCGGCCCAAGGCGGTGTCCGCCCGCGACTCGATCAAGGAGATCAACCCGCTGGTCGACGTCCGGCTGCACGAGGAGCGGCTGGACTCGTCCAACGTGATGGAGATCTTCGCTCAGTACGACCTGATCGTGGACGGCACCGACAACTTCGCCACCCGCTACCTGGTCAACGACGCCTGCGTGCTGCTGGGCAAGCCGTATGTGTGGGGGTCGATCTACCGCTTCGACGGCCAGGCCTCGGTGTTCTGGGCGAACGCGCCGGGTGGTACGGCGCCCTGCTACCGCTGCCTGTACCCGGAGCCGCCGCCGCCGGGCATGGTGCCGTCCTGTGCCGAGGGCGGCGTGCTCGGCGTCCTCTGCGCCTCCATCGGGGCGATCCAGACCACCGAGGCGATCAAGCTGCTGACCGGCATCGGCGAGCCGCTGGTCGGCCGGCTGATGATCTACGATGCGCTGGAGATGACCTACCGCACGGTCCAGGTCCGCAAGGACCCGGAGTGCCCGCTCTGCGGCAAGAACCCGACCATCACCGAGCTGATCGACTATGACGCCTTCTGTGGCACGGTGTCCGACGAGGCGGTCGAAGCGGCCACTGGTTCGACCATCACGGCGCCCGAGCTCGCGCAGATGCTCGACCGGGGTGACGACCTGCTGTTGGTCGATGTCCGGGAGCCGGCGGAGTACGAGATCGTCCGGATCCCGGGCGGCGTCCTGATCCCCAAGGGCGACCTGCCGGCTCGGCTCTCCGAGCTCCCGCAGGACAAGCCAGTCGTCTTGTACTGCAAGACCGGCGTGCGCTCCGCCGAGGCGCTGGCGGTGCTCAAGGGTGCCGGGTTCTCCTCGGCCAAGCATGTGCAGGGGGGTGTGACGGCCTGGGCGACGCAGGTGGACCGGGCACTGCCGACGTACTGATCGGCGCAACCCCGGCCACGGGCGGGTGCGTCGTACCGTGGTGGGCATGGTGGGCATGGTGGGCGCAGCTCGGCACCGAACCCGCGTCGGGTGCCTGCTGACCGTGGTGGCGCTCGCCGGCTGTACTACCCACGGGGCGGCTACCGCCGGAGCGAAGCCCACCGCGCCCGCGCCGCCGCCGGTGACCGCCTCGGCCCCGGCTCCGGCGGCGTCGCCCGACCCCGTGCCGGGTCAAGCGCTGGCTGCGGATGTGGTCGCCGCCGAGGTGACCCTGCGGGCAACGCCGGACGGCGCGCCGGTGGTCACCTTGGCCAATCCCACCGCCGAGCAGATGCCGCTGGTGCTGCTGGTCACCGATCGCAGCGGTGACTGGCTGCAGGTGCAGGCAGCGCTGCGGCCGAACGGCGCGCGGAGATGGGTCCAGGCGGCCGATGTGGTGGTGCGCTCCACGCCGTACCGGATTCTGGTCGAGCTTGGCGAGCACCGACTGACCGTCCGCCGCGGGACCGAGCCGGTGCTCGAGGCGCCGGTGGCGATCGGTACGCCGGACAACCCCACCCCGACCGGCAGCTTCTACATCGACGCGGCGGTGAGTACGAACCCAGACGGGCCGTACGGCGCGCGCGAACTCAGCGTCGCCGGCTTCTCGCAAACGATCACGAGCGGTGCGGGCGGCGGCCAGATCGCCATCCACGGTACCAACGCGCCGTCGCTGATCGGCCAGAGCGCCAGCCACGGCTGTGTGCGGATGCTGAACGCGGATGTGATCAAGCTGTTCAACCTCGTCCCGGTCGGGACCCCGGTCGACATCGTCGTCTGAGTTGACATCGTCGTCTGAGTTGACATGGGCAAACTGCCGCCTGCCGGTCCCTCGCTGTACGCCGAGCGGGTGCTCGCCGTCGTGGAACTGATCCCCGCCGGCAAGGTCCTGGCCTATGGCGACGTGGCCGAGTACCTGGGCGAGTCCTCGGCCCGGGCGGTGGGCCGGGTGATGTTCGCCTACGGCGCCGCCGTGCCGTGGCACCGAGTGGTGATGGCGTCCGGCCGGCCGGCCCCGCCCAAGGCCGTGGAACAGTTGCGCCGGCTGGCGCTGGACGGGACCCCGCTGAGGAGATCCGGCGCGGCGGTCGACATGGCCCGCGCCCGTTGGGACGGGCGATAGTCGATCGCCGCCACGGATCGTGGTGCTCCCGGTGCACGCCCGGACGGCGGGTCGCGCGCCGGCACCATGATCAAGTGGGAGAACGCGCGCCCTGGCCGCGCCGAAACTGTCGCACCTGCGTGGTCAGATGAGGGATGTGAGCACTCCTACCGTTGAGCTGGCCCGGGCGCCGCTGCTCGCGCCGGCTGAGGTCGACGACGACCGCTGGCAGCGGGCAGTGGTCGCCCATCGCGATGGTCCGTTGCTCGTGCTCGCCGGTCCGGGCACCGGCAAGACGACGACCCTGGTGGAAGCTGTCGCCGCCCGGGTCGACGAGGGTGCCCGACCCGAGCAGGTGCTCGTGCTCACGTTCAGCCGCAAGGCGGCCGGCGAGCTGCGCGACCGGATCACCGCCCGACTCGGGCGGACCACGGCGACTCCGGCGGCCTGGACTTTCCACGCCTTCTGTTACGCACTGCTGCGCGAGCACCAGGATCCACTGGACTACGGCACCCCGCTGCGGCTGCTCTCCGGCCCAGAGCAGGACGTGGCGGTGCGGGAGCTGCTCCGCGGTGACGCCGAGATGGGCACCGTCGCCTGGCCCCCGCAGCTGCAGGTGTGCCTGGGGACGAGAGGCTTCGCCGACGAGGTGCGCGCCGTGATCGCCCGGGCGCGCCAAGCGGGGCTTGAGCCGGCCGACCTGGCCGAGCTGGGGATGCGCACCGGCCGGGCCGACTGGCCGGCGGTCGCCAACTTCCTGGCGGAGTACCTCGACGTCCTGGACTCTCAGGGCGCCCTCGACTACGCCGAGCTGGTGTACCGCGCCGGCGTCCTCGCCCGCCGCCCGGCTGTGCAGGCGCAGCTGCGGGCGCGCTATGGGATCGTGTTCGTCGACGAGTACCAGGACACCGACCCGGCCCAAGAGGGCCTGCTGCAGGCGCTTGCCGGTGATGGGGGCACTCTCGTCGTCGTCGGAGATCCGGACCAGTCGATCTACGGCTTCCGGGGCGCCGACGTGACCGGTCTGCTGCAGTTCCGGCACCGCTTCTGCCGGCGCGACGGTGCGGCCGCGCCCGTGCTCACTCTTGGCCGGTCCCGCCGGGCTGGCGGCACCCTGTTGGCCGCTTCCCGGCGACTGGCCGGCTTAATGCCGCTGACCGGGTTGCCGGCCTCCGCAGTCCGCGCTCATCGGGACCTGCGGCCCATGCCTGGTGGGCCACCGGGCGCGGTGTCCGTGGCCACCTACCCCTCGCTCCGGGCGGAGATCGAAGCGGTGGCCGACCTGCTTCGCCGGGCCCACCTCGAAGACGGCGTGCCGTGGTCCCGGATGGCCGTGCTGGTTCGATCCGGGGTGCGCTCCATCCCGGTGCTGCGTCGAGCTCTGCCGGCGGCCGGCGTCCCGTTGGAGGTGGCCGGTGACGAGCTGCCGCTGGCCCGCGAGGCCGCCGCCGCCCCGCTGCTGTCGGCGTTGCGGTGCGCGGCCGACCGGTCGCAACTGGACACCGACCGGGCGCGGACGTTGCTGCTCTCACCGCTGGGCGGCGCCGATGCCAGCGACCTGCGGCGGTTGGGTCGCAAGCTGCGAACCGAGGAGCTCGCGGCCGGGCAGCCCACGGATGGCGCACCCCGATTCGCCCGCCCGTCGGCTGAGCTGCTCCGGGAGGCAGTCGATACGCCGGAGGTGCTCGCGGCCATGCCGCCCGACCTGGCGAGACCAGCGGCTCGGCTCGGCCGCCTGATCGCCGTCGCCCGGGCCGAGCTCGCCGCCGGTCACGGCGCCGAGCAGGCGCTGTGGGCGCTGTGGATCGGCAGCGACTGGCCGCGTCGGCTGGAGGCCGCGGCGTACGCCGGGGGCGCCGCCGGCCGCAGTGCCGACCGCGACCTCGACGCCGTGGTGACGTTGTTCGACACGGTGGCGCGCGCGCAGGACCGGCAGCCGCATCGCGGCGTCGTTCCGCTGCTGGAAGAGCTGGAGGCGCAGCAGATCCCGGCGGACACCCTCGCCGAGCGGCCCGTGCGCGGTGAGGCGGTGCGGTTGCTCACGGCTCACCGGGCGAAGGGGCTGGAGTGGGACCTAGTCGTCGTGCCCGGTGTTCAGGAGGGGCGCTGGCCGGACCTGCGTCGGCGGGGGACGGTGCTGCAACCGGACCGGATTGCGCTCGGCGACTCCGTTGACCTACCGACGTCCCGGCAGCTGCTCGCCGAGGAGCGGCGGCTGTTCTATGTCGCCGTCACCCGCGCCCGCCGCCGGCTGGTCGTCACCGCGGTGGATTCCGCCGAGGAGGACGGTGAGCGGCCGTCCCGGTTCCTCCACGAGCTTGGGGTCAGCCTCACCCCGGTCCGTGGCCAGGCTCACCGTCTGCTATGCCTGCCGGCGCTGGTGGCGGACCTACGCGCGGCCTCGGTGGATCCCGCAGCGACAGCCGGGCTTCGCCGGGCGGCGGCGACCCGGCTGGCGATGCTCGCCGCGGCCACCGAGCCGGATGGCAGCCCTACGGTGCCGGCCGCCCATCCCGACCACTGGTGGGGCCTGCTGGAGCGCACGGCGCCGGGCACTGAGTTGCATTCCGCCGCCGAGCCGCTGCGACTGTCCGGCTCCGCGGTCAGCAAAGTGCAGGAGTGCCCGCTGCGGTGGTTCCTCGGCAGCCGGGTGGGAGCCGGTGGTCCGGCGAGCTCAGCCATGGGCTTCGGCGCGGTCATCCACGCCCTTGCCGACGACGTCGCGACGGGCCGCTGCTCGAGCGACATCGACGCGGTGATGCGCCGGCTCGACCAAGTCTGGGGTCAGCTGCAGTTCGAGGCGAAGTGGCAGTCGGCGCAGCAGCGGGCGGAGGCCTACGACGCGGTGCAGCGGTTGCTCGGCTGGTGCACCAGCGACCGGGGCCGGCGTCTGCTCGACACCGAGCGCGAGTTCACCGTCGACCTCGAGGTGGCCTCTGGTCCCGTCCGGCTGCATGGCCGGATGGACCGGGTAGAACTCGATCAGGCCGGTCAGGTGCACGTCGTCGACTTCAAGACCGGGAGGACAATACCCAGCGGACCGAACGTGATCACCGATCCGCAGCTCGGGTGCTACCAGGTGGCGGTCCGAGCTGGGGCGCTCGGCGACCTGCCGGCGGTGGGTCCGGACGCCATACCGGGTGGAGCGGAGATCGTCCAGTTGCGGCACGGCGCCTCCGGCCAGCCAAGGGTGCTGGCGCAGCCGGCGCTGACCGATGCCGACGATGGGACGCCGTCATGGATGTCGCGGCTGCTCGATGACGTTGCTGCCCGCATTCGGGCGGAGGACTTTGCGCCGCAGCCAGGGGACTGTTGCCGCAACTGCGACTTCCGGGGGTGCTGTCCAGCGCAGCCCGAGGGCCAGCAGGTGGTGCAGTGACGACGGTGCAGGCGCCGCCGGCCGGGAGCCGCGCGCTGCGCCCAGATGACCTGTGCGGGCTGCTCGACGTACCGCTTACGGCCGAACAGCTGGCCGCTGCCACGGCCCCGCTCGAGCCCGGCGTGATCGTCGCTGGGGCCGGCAGCGGCAAGACGACGGTGATGGCGGGGCGCGTGGTCTGGCTGGTGGCGACCGGTCAGGTCGAGATCGAGCAAGTGCTCGGCTTGACGTTTACCAACAAGGCGGCGGGTGAGCTGGCCAGCCGGGTACGCGCCGCCTTGGCCAGGGCCGCCGCGGTCCAGTCCAGTGCGGTCCAGTCCAGTGCGGTCCAGTCCAGTGCGGTCCAGGGGGCCGCGCTAGCCGAGGTCCCACCCCAGCGTGGCCTGCCGGCCGGCGAACCGGGCGGTGGCCAATTCGAGGCCGGTGAGCCCGGCGGCGGCGAGCCGACGATCTTGACCTACCACGCGTATGCCGGGCGTCTGATCGCCGAGCACGGCCTGCGGATCGGTATCGAGCCGCAGGCCCGGCTGCTGGCCGACGCCACCCGGTTCCAGCTGGCGCACCGCGCCATTCAGCGGGCGCCTGGACCGTTCCGCTGGCTGACCAAGCCGGTGTGGATGCTGGTCGCGGACGTGGTCGCGCTCGACGCCGAGCTCGCTGAACACCTCGTCGATCCGGCCGCGCTGCGCGAGCACGACCGGTCGCTGGTGGTCGCGATCGAGGCGCTGCCCAAGCCGGTGGCCGCGCTGCGGGATGCTGCCGAGGCTGCCCAGACCCGGCTGGAGCTGGTTGAGCTGGTGGAGGCTTTCCGGGCTGAGAAGCGCCGGCTCGACGCCCTCGACTTTGGTGACCAGGTCTTGCTCGGCGCCCGACTGGCGGAGACCCGCGCCGAGGTCGGTGCCAGCGAGCGGGACCGCTATCGGGTCGTGCTGCTCGACGAGTACCAGGACACCTCGGTCGGCCAGCGCCGCATGCTGGTCGGCCTGTACGGCGGCGGCCATCCGGTCACCGCGGTCGGCGACCCCTGCCAGGGCATCTACGGCTGGCGGGGGGCGTCGGTCACCAACCTCGACCGGTTTCCGGAGCACTTTGCCGGTCCGGAGTCCGACCCAGCGCCGAGCTACTCCCTGAGTGAGAACCAGCGCAGTGGCGGGCTGTTGCTCCGCCTGGCCAACGCCGTCTCCGCCGTCTTGCGAGACGTGCACCTCGGCGTGGTCGAGCTCCGGCCGCGGCCCGAGGTGGCGACCGCCGGGTCGACGACTGTCGCCCTGCTGCCGACGTACGCCGAGGAGATGAAGTGGCTCGCCGAGCAGGTCCAAGCCGCCCTGGACGCTGGTACGCCGGCGCCCGAGATCGCGGTACTGGTCCGGGTGCGCAGCGACTTCGCGGCGGTTCATGCCGCCCTGGTGGCGCGTGACATCCCGGTCGAGGTCGTGGGTCTGGGTGGCCTGCTAGCCCTGCCCGAAGTCGCCGACGTGGTGGCCATGCTGCAGGTGCTTGACGACCCGACCAGCAACGCCGCCCTGGTGCGCCTGCTGACCGGGCCGCGGTGGCGGATCGGGCCGCGAGACCTGGCGCACCTCGGACGCCGGGCCGGGCAGCTGGCCCGCGGCCCGGTCGATCAGCCGGTCGGTGCGCACGACGCGGCAGGTCGTGCTGGTGCAGACCCGGACGCCGCCCTGGCGGCGGCTGTCGCCGGCACCGACCCCAGCGAGGTGGTGGCTCTAGCCGACGCACTCGAGCAGCTCGGTTCCGCGCCGTACTCGGCCCAAGCCCGGGCGCGGTTCGCCACGTTTGCGGCCGAGCTGCGGGCACTGCGCCAACGCATCGGCGAGCCGCTGCTCGACGTCGTGCACCGGGTCGTCACCACCATCGGGTTGGACGTCGAGCTGGCCGCCGACCCGCACGTGCGGGCCGGGCGCCGCGGTGATGCCCTGGGCTCGTTCCTCGACCAGGCGGCGACCTTCGTCGACCTCGACGGCGAGGCGTCGGTGGGGACCTTCTTGGCCTACCTGCGGGCGGCCGAGCAGCACGAACGCGGGCTGGACAACAGCGGCCCGAGCGGTCGCGACGCCGTCCAAGTGATGACCGTGCACAAGGCGAAGGGGCTGGAGTGGGACGTGGTCGCGGTCCCTGGCCTGGTCGAGACCGTGTTCCCCAGCAGCCGGGGGCGCGACCGCTGGACGACCTGCGGCCACGTCCTGCCGCATCCGCTGCGGGGTGACGCGGCCGACCTGCCAGTAGTCCCGGACTGGAGTAAGCGCGGGATCGACAGCTTCAAAGCCGACTGCAAGACCGCCACGCTGCTGGAGGAACGCCGGCTGGGCTACGTCGCGTTCACCCGAGCCCGCCGCCACCTGATCGCCAGTGGGCACTGGTGGGGCCCGGAGCAGAAGAAGCCGCGCGGCCCGTCCGTCTTCCTGACCGAGCTGCGGGCGCACTGCGCGGCTGGCGCGGGGACCGTTGCGGCGTGGGCACCGGGGCCGACGGCGGGGGAGACCAACCCGGCGCTGCTGGCCGGCCGTTGGCTGGCCTGGCCGGTCGAGCTGGAGCCGCTGGAGTGGCAGCGTCGGCACGAGGCCGCCACGGCCGTCCGCCAGGATCTCGCGGAGCTGGCCGCTGGCCAACTGCCGCTGGCCGTGGACACCGGCCTGTCTGCCGCGGACGCCGCCGCCGTCGCCGGCTGGGACGCGGACGCCGCGGTGCTGCTGGCCGAGGTGGCGGCCCAACGACGATCCCGATCCGTCGTCGAGCTCCCGCGCAGCCTGAGCGCCTCGCAGCTGGTCCGACTGCACGCCGATCCCAACGGACTGGCCCGCGAGCTGGCGCGACCCATGCCGCGCCGGCCGGCCCCGGCGGCGCGCCGGGGCACCCGATTCCACGCCTGGGTGGAGTCGTCGTTCGACCAGCGTCCGCTGCTCGAGCCGGACGACCTGCCTGGCGCCAGCGACGCGGACGTGGTCGACGACACTGACCTGGCATTGCTGCAGGCGGCGTTTGCGCGCACGCCCTACGCCGCATTGCAGCCGACCGCGGTGGAGGCGCCGTTCGAGCTGGTGCTGGCCGGGCGAGTCGTGCGTGGGCGGATCGACGCGGTCTACGCCACCGGCACCGGCTTCGAGGTGGTCGACTGGAAGACCGGAAACGAGGCTGCCGACCCGCTGCAGCTGGCTGTCTACCGGCTGGCCTGGGCCGAGATGAACGACCTGCCGGTGTCCGCGGTGAGCGCCACGTTCCTCTACGTCCGCACCGGCACGGTCGAGCGTCCCGGCGACCTGCCCGACCGCGCCGCCCTGACCGCCATCCTCACCGGTGGCGCACTGGCCGGACTGTCCAGTTGATCAAGGAACGGTGGCGGTGAGGACGGTGTCGATGGCGTCGTCGATGCAGCCGCGGCGCTGGAAGGCCGCCCGCTGTCGCTCGGCGCCCGGCCCCTCGCGAAGCACTCGGTCCACTTGCTCTGAGGTCTCGGCGAGGTCGCCATTGACCTCCAGCGCCGGGCGCACGTGCTCCACCAGGTCGCCCAGCAGCTGCTCGGCCGACACCAGGCGGCAGTGCCGCAGGTCGACCAGGTCGGCAGCCAGCCCGTATCGGGCGGCTCGCCAGTGCGCGCCCCGGACCAGCTCCGGTCGCACCTGCGGCGCCGGCTCACCGCGCTGCGCGGCCGCGGCCGCGGTGTCGACCAGCCCGCGAGTCAGCGCGGCCACCAGCACCGCGTCATCGACCGTGAGGCAGACGTCGGCGACCCGGAACTCGATCGTCTCGTAGCGCTCCGAGGGGCGGACGTCGAAGTACAGCATCGCCCGGTCCAACGCCGCCCCGGTGGCCACCAGCGCCGCCGCAGTTTCCTCATACGCCGCCAGTGACCCGTGCACCCCGGCGGCCCGGCGGTCGGCCAACGTGCCCACACTTGGCTGCGCCAGCTCGAGTACCCGGTGTCGGCGCCCTGCCAGAACGGCGAGTTGGCCGACGCCGCCAGCAGAACGGCGAGCCAGGGTCGCACCCGGTCGGAAACTGCCACCGCCAGCTCGCGGGACTCCACCGCGACGTGTACGTGGCAGCCACACACCTGCTGGCGGCTGGCCACCGGTCCATAGACCTCCGCCATAGCCTCGTACCGCTCGTCAGCGGTGATCGTGGCTGCCTCGTCGTACGGCGCTGCTCCGGTCGCCGCGATGACGACGCCAACGGTGCGCGCGGTGGCGGCCACGTCGCGGCGCAACCGCACTAGGTCGGC
>JADGOU010000075.1 GCA_017882835.1 Frankiaceae bacterium
TAGGCGCTTCGCCCGTCCGGTGCTGCCGGAACGGGCCGGAAGCTGATGGCTGATCGCAGCGTGCGGCCGGCGGCCCCAGCGGACGCCGCCGCTGTGGCCGCCGTCCAGCTGCTGGTGTGGCGCACGGCCTACGTCGGGATCATCCCCGCCGGCGCGCTGGCGGAATTGACCGAGCCGGCGGCGGTGCACCGGTGGTCCGAGGACCTGGCCGCGCCGCCGAGTCGCCAGCACCGGGTGCTGGTTGCCGTGGAGGAGGATCGGGTCGTCGGCCTGGCCGCGCTGGCTCCTGGGGACGCCCCGCCCATGGCCGAAGACCCCGCCGCGGGCGAGCTGCTGCTACTGCTCGTCGACCCGGACAGCCGCGACCGCGGGCACGGCAGCCGGCTGCTGGCCGCGGCGGTGGACCACTTGCGCACGGACGGGTTCGCCACGGCGTACACCTGGGTGGTCGCGGCCGACGCGCGCAGCCGCCGGTTCCTGGCGGCGGCCGGCTGGGCGGTCGACGGGGCCGCCCGCGAGCTGGACATGGGTCAGCCGGTACGCGAGGTACGGCTGCACACCGACCTGCGGTAAGTGGTTCGGGGTTGTGTGCCGGCGCCGCCTGGGGCGGGCCGTTCGTGGTCAACCGGCTCGCCGAGCGCCTTCACCCGCCGTCGGCATCGCCGCCGGCCTCGACCCGCCGGCGGCCGATCAGCGCCGACCGCGGTGCAGGGCGATGGCGCGGCGCATGGCCCGCCGGCCGCGGCCGGAGTCCCCCGCGTGGCCGTAGGCCAGCGCCAGTCGGTACCACGACCGCCAGTCCGCCGGCGCGGCCTCCACCTCGGCCTTGCGATCGGCGAACAGCGCGTCGGCCGCTGCCCGATCCACCCGCCCCGAGGGCCGGCGGGCCAGGTCATCGACGGGTAAGCCGCCGGCATCGGCGAGCTCACGGCCCAGCCGCTCGGTGTCCCGGCCGAACCGCAGCTCCTGCACCAGGATCGCGGCACCGACCACCGGCAGTCCCAGCACCCCGATGCCGAGCAGCACCGGTACAAGGCCGCCGTGGCCGATGAGCAGCACTCCGCGGTATCCGACCAGCACGAGGTAGCACGCCAGAACCGCGGCCAGGCCGATCGCCGTCCGCCGGGCAGAGAACACCGGGCGGATCAGTCGAGATCGAGCAGCGGCTCGAGTCCCACGGTCAGCCCGGGCCGGTCGGCCACGGCGCGAACGGCGAGCAGTACGCCGGGCATGAACGAGACCCGGTCCAGCGAGTCGTGCCGGATGGTCAGCGTCTCCCCGGTCGCGCCGAGCAGCACCTCCTGGTGCGCAACGAGGCCGGCGAGGCGGACCGAGTGCACTGGCACCCCGTCCACCGTCGCGCCGCGGGCGCCGGGCAGCGCCGTCGTGGTGGCGTCCGGCGCCGCCCCTCGCCCGGCGTCTCGGCGGGCGGCGGCCACCAGCTCGGCGG
This sequence comes from Frankiaceae bacterium, assembly GCA_017882835.1. Taxonomy (GTDB): domain Bacteria; phylum Actinomycetota; class Actinomycetes; order JADGOU01; family JADGOU01; genus JADGOU01. The sequence goes on from JADGOU010000075.1 coordinate 1,451, forward strand.
TCCGCCGGGCGGTGCCGCTGGGCGCGTCCACCTTGCCGGCGTGGTGCAGCTCGACGATCTCGACCGAGTCGAAGTACGGCGCTGCCTGGGCCGCGAAGCGCATCATCAGCACCGCGCCGATGCCGAAGTTTGGTGCCACCACAACCCCGACCTCGGGCGCGGCCGCGAGCCAGCTGCGCACCGTGTCCAGCCGGTCGGCGTCGAATCCGGTGGTGCCCACGACGGCGCAGACGCCGTGCTCGATGCACCAGCGCAGGTTGTCCATGACGGCGTCCGGGGTGGTGAAGTCGACGGCAACCTGAGCGCCGGCCGCCAGGATCGCGGCTCGGTCGTCGCCGACATCCAGCGCGCCGGCCAGTTCCAGGTCCGGCGCCGCGGACACCGCCCGACAGACCTCCGTGCCCATCCGCCCGGCTGCCCCGACCACGGCCACCTTCACGCCACGGCTGCCGAGAAGTCGTGGTCGTCGAAGGGTCCGGTCACCGCCAAGGCCAGCGGCCGGCGCAGCACATCAGCCGCCACCGCCCGCACGTCCTCCGGGGTGACGGCGTCGATGCGGGCGATCACCTCGTCCACGCCGAGCAGCTCGCCATCCACCAGCTCGCTCTTGCCGATCCGGCTCATCCGCGAGCCGGTGTCCTCCAGACCGAGCACGAGGGAGCCCTTGAGCTGGCCCTTGCCGCGGGCGATCTCCTCGTCGGTGACCCCGTCCGTCCCCACGGCGTCGAGCTGTTCGCGGCAGATGGCGAGCACCTCGTCCACCCGGCCCGGCTGGCACCCGGCGTACACGCCGAACAGCCCAGTTTCGGCAAACTGGGTGGCATAGCTGTAGACGGAGTACGCGAGTCCGCGCTTCTCCCGGACCTCCTGGAACAACCGCGAGCTCATCCCGCCGCCCAGGGCGTTGTTGAGTACGCCGAAGGCGAACCGGCGCTCGTCCCGCCGGGAGATCCCCACCGTGCCCAGCACCAGGTTCGCCTGTTCGGTTGGGCGCCGGGTGACGGTCAGGTCAACAGCCACCGCGGGGCGGGCGCCGGTCGCCGACCGCACCGACTGCGGCGTTTCGTCGCGGTCCAGCAGGCCGGCCGTGGCGAACGCCGTCCGGACCGCGCGCACGACCTTGGCATGGTCGAGGTTGCCGGCGGCAGCCACCACCATCGACGCCGGACGGTAGCGCCGCCGGTAGTACCCGGCGACGGCCGGCCGCGTGATCGCGGAGATGCTCTGCACGCTGCCGAGCACGGGGCGACCCAGCGGGGACTCGCCGAAGACGGTGCCGGCGAAGGCGTCGTGCACTACGTCGGTGGGGTCGTCGTCGTGCATGGCGATCTCTTCGAGGACCACGCCGCGCTCGGCGTCAACGTCGCGGCCGGCGACCACCGAAGACGTCACCATGTCGCAGACCACGTCGACCGCCAGCGGCAGGTCAGTGTCGAGAACCCGGGCGTAGTAGCAGGTGTACTCCTTGGCGGTGAAGGCGTTCATCTCCCCGCCCACGGCATCCATGACCGCCGCGATCTCGAGCGCGTCCCGGCGCCGGGTGCCCTTGAACAACAGGTGCTCGAGGAAGTGCGAGGACCCGGCGAGGCTCGGCGTCTCATCCCGCGAGCCCACACCCACCCAGACGCCGAACGCCACGGACCGCACCGTCGGCATCGCTTCAGTGATCACTCGCAGTCCGCCCGGCAGGACGGTACGCCGGACGACGACGCCGTCCGGGCCACTCGCCAACGTCCGGGTGCTGCCGCGGGCGGCCACTAGCCGGCCGACGGCGCGCCGGTGGACGCGGCCGCCTCCTCCTTCAACGGCACCAGGCTGATCTTGCCGCGGGAGTCGATCTCGGCGATCTCGACCTGGAGCTTGTCGCCGACGTTGACGACGTCCTCGACCTTGTTCACCCGCTTGCCGCTACCGAGCTTGGAGATGTGCACCAGGCCGTCCTTGCCTGGAGTCAGCGAGACAAAGGCACCGAACGCGGTGGTCTTGACCACCGTGCCCAGGAACCGCTCGCCCACCTCGGGCATGGTCGGGTTGGCGATCGAGTTGATCGCCGACCGAGCCGCCTCGGCGGCGGGACCATTGGTCGCGCCGATGTAGATCGTGCCGTCGTCCTCGATCGAGATGTCCGCGCCGGTATCGGCCTGGATCGAGTTGATCATCTTACCCTTGGGCCCGATCACCTCGCCGATCTTGTCCACCGGAATCTTGACCGAGATCACCCGGGGGGCGTAGGGCGACATCTCGTCCGGGCCGTCGATCGCCTCGGCCATCACTTCCAGAATCGCCAGCCGCGCGTCCTTGGCCTGCCGCAGCGCCGCGGCCAGCACCTCGGACGGGATTCCGTCGAGCTTGGTGTCCAGCTGCAGGGCGGTGACGAAGTCCTTGGTGCCGGCGACCTTGAAGTCCATGTCGCCGTACGCGTCCTCGGCCCCGAGGATGTCGGTCAGCGTGACGTACTCCATGGTGCCGTCCACCGGCTCGGCGATCAGGCCCATGGCGATGCCGGCGACCGGTGCCTTGAGCGGGACACCGGCGTTGAGCAGGGACAGCGTCGAGGCGCAGACCGATCCCATCGACGTCGAGCCGTTGGAGCTCAGCGCCTCGGAGACCTGCCGGATCGCGTACGGGAACTCCTCCCGAGCGGGCAGCACCGGCAGCAGCGCCCGCTCGGCCAGCGCGCCGTGGCCGATCTCGCGGCGCTTGGGCGAACCGACCCGGCCGGTCTCCCCGGTCGAGTACGGCGGGAAGTTGTAGTTGTGCATGTAGCGCTTGCGGGTCTCGGGCGACAGCGTGTCGAGCATCTGTTCCATCCGCAGCATGTTCAGTGTCGTCACCCCGAGGATCTGGGTCTCGCCACGCTCGAACAGGGCCGAGCCGTGCACCCGCGGGACTACCTCGACCTCGGCGGAGAGCTGGCGGATGTCGACCAGCCCGCGGCCGTCGATGCGCACCCGGTCGCGGATCACCCGCTGGCGCACCAGCTTCTTGGTCAGCGCCCGGAAGGCCCCAGAAATCTCGCGCTCCCGACCGGCGAAGTCGGCGGCGAGCTTCTCCTTGGCCAGGCCCTTGACCCGGTCCAGCTCGGCCTCGCGCTCCTGCTTGCCGGCGATGGTCAGCGCGGCCGCCAGCTCGGTGGAGACGGCGCCGGTCAGCGCCTCGAGCACGTCGTCCTGGTAGTCCAGGAAGCGGGGGTAGTTGGCGACCGGCTTGGCAGCCTGGCGCGCCAGCTCGATCTGCGCCGCGCACAGGGCCTTGATGGTGGGCTTGGCGGCCTCCAGGCCGGCGGCGACGACGTCCTCGGTCGGGGCGGCCGCACCGCCGGTCACCAGGGCGACGGTGCCGGGGGGGGCCTCGGCCTCCACCATCATGATCGCAACATCACCGGTGGCAGGGCCGTCGGCGCCGTCCAGGACGCGGCCGGCAACCACCATGTCGAAGGTGGCCCGCTCCAGCTCGGCATGGGTCGGGAAGGCCACCCAGGTGCCGTCGACGTAGCCCATCCGGGTGGCGCCGATCGGGCCGGAGAACGGCAGTCCGGCCAGCATGGTCGAGGCGCTGGCCGCGTTGATCGCGACCACGTCGTACAGCGTGTCCGGGTCGAGGGCCAGGATGGTGCAGACCACCTGGATCTCGTTGCGCAGCCCTTTGGCGAACGACGGCCGCAGCGGGCGGTCGATCAGCCGGCAGGTGAGGATCGCGTCCTCGGACGGGCGGCCTTCGCGGCGGAAGAACGAGCCGGGAATGCGACCGGCGGCGTACATCCGCTCTTCGACGTCGACGGTGAGCGGGAAGAAATCCAGCTGCTCTTTCGGGTTCTTGGACGCGGTGGTGGCGGCCAGCACCATGGAGTCGCCCAGGTAGGCGACGGCAGCACCCGCGGCCTGGCGGGCCAGCCGACCGGTCTCGAACCGGACCTCGCGGGTGCCGGCGGCACCGTTGTCGATCGTGGCGGTGGTGGTAATGGCTCCGGGGAGTTCGTGCGTGTCCGGCAAGGACGTCTCCTCTGACGACGGCCCGGGAGCGCGGCGCGGAGCGGGGGAGCGGGCCGGTCTTCGATGGAAGCGCCCGGGGGGACGGCGGGAAACCGCGGCCTCCGGGGGCCACTACCGAGGACCGGAACCCGTAGCGGCCCCCGCGGGCGCCGAGCGGTCCGGGCTCGGGTGGTGCCGTCGGCGCGTGGCGGCCGGCGGCGGTGGTCTGGTTGGCTACCGGCGCAGGCCGAGTCGCTCGATCAGTGACCGGTAGCGGTTGATGTCGGTCCGGGCCAGGTACTGCAACAGCCGACGACGCCGGCCAACGAGCAGCAGCAGGCCGCGGCGACTGTGGTGGTCGTGCTTGTGCGCCTTCAGGTGCTCGGTCAAGCCCCGGATGCGCTCCGTCAGCATGGCGACCTGCACCTCGGGCGAACCGGTGTCGCGCTCGACCGTCGCGTACTCGGTCATCAGTCGGGACTTCACAGCGCTGTCGAGCGGCACATGTCTCCTTCGCGGGCTGGTGCGCGCCCCGGGTCGAGGTCACCGAAGCGTTCGGGCACACCGCCGGAGGAACCCGGCGTACGTCGATAGTAGCAACCCGCTGCCCAGGAGCGCTCGCGTGGCGCTGCCGCAGCGCCTCATGCGGCGGTCAGGCGGTCAGTCAGGTCGCTGGGGCGACCTTGAACAGGTAGCTGAGGCAACGCAGTAGGTCGTCGATCTCGAACGGCTTGGCGATGAAGTAGTCGACCCCTTCGGTCCACGCCCGCCAGGCCTGCTCGTCGTCCCCGGCGGCGGTGAGCATGATCACCGGTAGGTGGCCGTCGTCGTCGGCCGCCCGGATCTGGCTGAGTACGTCGTGACCGTCGATGCCGGGCATCATCACGTCCAGCACGACGCAGTCCGGTCGGTCGGCCTGCACCTGGCGGAGCGCGGTGAAGCCGTCCTCGGCCAGCCGGACCGCATACCCCTGAGCCGTCAACACGTCGGCGACCATGGTGCGCACGGCGGGGTCATCGTCGACGACCAGGATCCTGGGCACGACACCTCCCTCACTTCGTGGGCCGGCAGACGCAGCCACTGATGATGCAGTCGTCGCGCCGAGAGCCTGGACCGATAGCCCGACCGGGTGAGCCGGTCGGTTGAGCCGACCCCGCACCGGCGGCCGGGTGCAGCCGTCAGCCCAGTAGGCGACGGACTTCGGCGACGTCGTGGCCCATCTGCTCCACCAGCGGTGCCGGGCCGGCGAAGCGAATAGTGTCCCGCAGCCGGGCAGAGAACTCCACGCCCACGTGCTCGCCGTACACGTCGAAGGTGGCGTCGTCCACGTCGAGGACATAGGCCTCGACCTGGCGCTCCCGGCCCTCGAACGTCGGATTGGTGCCGACCGAGACGGCGGTCGGCAGCCGCTGCCCGCGCACGACCAGGCGCCCGGCGTACACGCCGTCGCTGGGTACGGCGGAGTGCGGCACCGGCTCGACGTTCGCGGTCGGATAGCCCAGGTCCCGACCGCGCCGGTCCCCGCGGACCACGACCCCCTCGACCCGATGGTCGCGCCCCAGCGCCCGGGCCGCACCGACGACGTCCCCGGCATCGACACAGGACCGGATGTAGGTCGAGGACAGCGGCGTGTCGCCAAGGTCGGGACCATCGGGCAGCAGCGGCACGCCCTCGGTGGCGAACCCGAACCTCTTGCCTAGCTCGCGCAGCAGCGCGACGTCACCGGCGGCCTTGTGGCCGAAGCGGAAGTTATCGCCGACCACGACCGCGGCGGCGTGCAGGTGCTCGACCAGCGCCCGGTGCACGAACTCCGCCGGGTCGAGCTGGGAGAACTCCTTGGTGAACGGCAGCACGAACATCACGTCCACCCCGAGTTCTTCGAGCAGCTCGGCCTTGAACCGAGGGGGCGTCAGGACGGCGGGGTGGCTGCCGGGGCGGACGACAGCGCTGGGGTGCGGGTCGAAGGTCATCAGCACGGTCGGCAGCCCGCTGTCCCGGCCGCGTTCGACGGCCCGGCCGATGATCGCCCGATGCCCCCGGTGCAGGCCGTCGAAGACGCCGATGGTGACCACGCAGCGCCCCCATCCCGGTGGCACGCTCTCCAGCCCACGCCAGCGCTGCACCTGCTCCCCTTCCCCTGGGCCGTCTCGGGACGGCCGCCTGCCACGGCTCAGGATGCCAGCCGGGCCGTGATGATCAGATTGTCCCGGTAGTGGCCGCTGGCGCGGTCGAAGTCCCCGGTACAGGTGATCAGGCGCAGCTCGGGGGTCAGCGTGGGCAGGTACACCATCTCGGCCGGGAAGTCGTTCTTGGGGTAGACGTCCGCCCGGTCCACCAGAAAGCGGGCGGCGGTCCCGTCCGCGCGGTCGACCAGGACCTCGGCTCCCGGCTGCAGCTGACCGAGGCGGTAGAAGACCGCCGGGCCGGTGTCGGAGTCGACATGGCCGAGCACGACCGCCGGTCCCGGCTGGCCGGGGCGCGGCCCGTCGGCGTACCAGCCGGCCTGCTCCCAGCGAGTCGGGGTGGCAATGGACCCATCCGACTGCTTCGCCAGCCGCTGCAACGACGAGCTCACGGCGATCGCCGGAATCCGCACCTGCACCGGCTCGGCGACCTGGCCGATGGCTCGCAGCGAGCGGAACTGGGCTGCCCCGTTGTTGGCTGCCCCGTTGTCGGCGGCAATCGGTGCCGGCTGGCGCGCGCCGGTGGTCGGGGCGCCGATGCCGGAGCGAACCGGCGCGGCTCCCCCCGCGCATCCCGACAGCGCGGCGGCCAGGAGCACCCCCGCCGCCGCCCGGCGACTAGCGAACCAGACCACCGCCACCGGTGGCGACACCACCTTGCGGCAACCGCGCCGCCACCGTATCCCCGGCCGCGGTCGAGACCTGCTCGGCGACGTCGAACATCTGCTGGTACGCCGCGAACACTGTGTCGTTGGAGGCCGTGTAGTCGCGCCGCGCGAAGGCCTGCATCTGGCCGACGAGGTCGCGGTCGTGCATGACGTAGGCGTCGCGCAGCGCGGGCGCGGTCAACCGTCCCTCGGTGCCGGTGGACAGGAAGTCGGCGAACCGAGACTCGAACTGGGTCAGCCGGTTCGTCGCGGTGTCCTGGCCAGCCGCGTCCTGCCCGGCGACTGCGGCGCCGTAGGAGACCAACGCGTCCACGTGGTCGCCCCAGATGCCACTGAACGCGGTCGCACTGGGCTGGCCGAACAGCACTCCCATGGCGGCGGTCAGGTCGGCCGTGTTGCCGTTGAGCGCCGCGCCGGCGGCCTGGAAGTCAGGCGTCTTGGTAGCCGCGGCGCGCATGGAGTCCACCGCGAGCGCCATGTGCTCGCCAAGCAGTTTGCCGAGGGCGGACTGCAGCCGCACTCGCGGGGCGTTGAGCGGGGCCACTCCGGCCGTCGTGGTGGCGAAGAAGCCGGTGGCCAGCGTCTTGGCCACCTCGAACATGTGCGCGTAGGCGTGGCGTTCGATCGCGTACGACGTGGCGTAGTCCTTGGCGGCGTACGCGTCGGCCTGCTTGAGCAGGTCGTCGACGTGCGCGGTGAGCGCTTGTTGGGCCGCCGGGGCGCTGACCTGCGTCTTGGTCGCGGTCTGGATGAACGAGCCGATGTCGCGCTCGTAGGCCGCCAGGTCGGCCCGGTCCCGGTCCATGCCGGCGGGGTCGTTCGCCGCCAGTGCCCGGGCGTAGTCGAACAGTTGGTTGACGTGCCGGCTCCACAGGTCCTTGAACGTCATGGCCAACTCGTGCCCGGCGATGGAGTCGATGACTGCCGTCATGTCGTCGGTGTTCTTCGACACCGCGGCCACCGCGGCCTGGGCGAGGTCGGGGTCGCCGCGCAGCCGGGCCCGCATCAGGTTGATCGTCAACACGGCGTGGTGGGACAGCAGCGTCTCCAGCCGCAACTGCGTGCCGGCCGGTTGACTCGGGCCAACCGCAGCCGCCAGCCGAGCCGTGGACATCTGCGCGGCCTGCTCGTGCCCCGCTGCGGCAGTGGATGCGGCAGTGGATGCAGCCGGCTGCTGGGCGCACCCGGCCACCAGCACCCCGGTCAACACCGCCACCGACACCGCCGTGATGGCGCCACGACCCGACCTGCGTTCCCCCGTCATGGGCCACCCATCTGGTCTGATCTGAGCGCGCGTGCAAGGCTGGGCCCGTCGTGCGCCGTAGAACTCATGCGCTGTAGAACTCATGCGCCGTAGAACTCAGGAGAATATCGGGCTAACCTAGACACCGCCGTGGCATTCCTGAAAAGACGCCGGTCAAGGCGGTACTGTCCGGCGTCGTTGGTGACCGGCGCGGCACCCGATGACCGGGCGCCTACGGTGGTCGACACGGGGGACTGGGTGGGGAGGGCAACAGCTGGCGGTCGACGGTGGGTCGGCGGGTGGCCGACGCGCGGCATCGGTGCCGACGATGGCTGACGGCGCTGGCTCGAAGGCCAATCCGGAGCCGTCGGGTACGACGCCAGCCACCCCCTTGGTGGACCCGTTGGCTCCGACGCCGGAGTCGCCCGACCTCGCCGGCTCCGACGGGCCGCACGGGTTGGACGCACTGCTCCGGCCGGACGGTGCTCGGCCGGCTCACCAGGACCGCCGGATCGGCCGAAGCCTGACGGAGACGCTGGCGGCGCTGCGCGATCGAATCCAAGGCGTCACCAGGCGGCCGGTCGGCTTTGGCGGCGGGACCGGGCAGCGTGGCCGGGTCGGCCGCGTGGCGGCCAGTCCGCGAGCCCGCGACGTGGCGCTGTCACTGTTGGTCGTCCTGGCGGCTGTCAGCGTCGTACTGGCCACCCGCTTTGGCCGACCCACCACCAGCGGCGTGGCCGGTGATCAGCCGGCCGCAACGACGTCGGTGGGGCCAACCGGTGCAGTACGGGTCGTGGCCCGGGAGCGAGCCGCGGCCGGCGGCATGACGCTGACCGTGAGCGTGCCCGGTGCCCCGCGAGCCGCGGCGCTGCCGCCTTCGGCGTTCGATGTGAGTGTCGACGGCCGGCCCACCGCCACCACGG
>JADGOU010000076.1 GCA_017882835.1 Frankiaceae bacterium
GCGGGCTTGTCGACGATAACCAGGCCCTCGTACGGCGACGGTCGCCGCAGCGCGCTCACACCTGACGCCGACGCAAGGTTCTGATCACGAAGCTAGTGGCTGGTCACGCCTCATCCCCCAGCCCGACGTACTCGGCGTCGGCCAGCCGCTCGCGCAGCGCCGCCATGGTCGCCGCCACATCGGCGTACGACGTGTAGCCGGCGGCCAGCCGGTGCCCTCCGCCACCGAGGTAGCTGCAGACCGCACCAACGTCAATCTCGCCCTTGGATCGGGTGGACACCCGGATGGACCCGTCGACGTCCCCCTTGCAGACCACGGCAACCTCGGCCTCTTCGGCGGTGCGCACCACGTCGATGATCCCTTCCAGTTGCTCGAGAGTTAGGCCATGGGCGACCAGCTCGGGGGCGCCTACCGAGGTCCAGATCAGGCCGAGACCCCCGACCGCGGCCGGCTCCAGGACCGCTCGGCCCAGCGCCACGCCGAGCAGCCGGATATAGCCGAACGGGTTCTGGTCCCAGATCCGGCGGCTGAGCAGGTCATGGCGAATGCCGGTGGCCAGCAGCCGGGCAGCGAGGTAATGCGTCTCCGGGGTCGTGGCGGCGTACTTGAACGAGCCGGTGTCGGTAGCCAGGGCGGCGTAAAGCGGGGCGGCGATCTCCGGCGTCAAGGCGGTGCCGAGTCGGCGGCCCAGCTCCTCGACCAGAACCGCGGTGGCCGCCGCGGCTCGGTCGATCAGGTGCAACGTGCCGTAGCGCGTGTTAGAGGCATGGTGGTCGATCACCAACACCTCCCGGGCGGTGTGCACCCGGTCGGCGAGCGCGCCCAGCCGGTCCTGACTGCCGGTGTCGAAGGTCACCAGCAGGTCGGGGGCGGCCGGAAACTGCTCCGGCCGGACCAGCAGGTCGACTCCAGGCAACTCCGAGTACGCCGGCGGGACGACGAAAGGATCACTGCCGAACGAGGCGACGACGGACTTGCCCAGCGGCAGCAGCGTCTGCTGTAGACCCAACAGTGACCCGAGCGCGTCGCCGTCGGGACTGACGTGGCAGAGCAGCGCCACCTCCTCGGCCCGGTGCAAGGCGGTCACCGCGGCGGTCCAGTCGGCCTCGGTCGGCCGCTCACTCGCCACCCGAGCGGGGGTGAGGGAGCGGGTCACGAGGCCGCCTCGGCATCGTCCTCGGCGCCGGCTGGGTCGTCGGCGTGAGCGGGGTCGGTCTCGTCGGTCGGCCGGCGGGGCACCCGGTACGGGTCGGGGTCACCGGCCGGGACAGCCCGGTCGGCGGCGCGGGCAACCTCCTCGTCGGCCGCCCGGGCGCGGGCCACCAGCTCGGCGATCCGCCGGGCGCTGTCGGGGACCACATCGGCGATGAAAGCCAGCGAGGGGGTGAACTTCACCCCGGTCTGCCGGCCGACCTGGGAGCGAACCACCCCACGGGCGCTCTCCAACGCGGCCGCGCTGGCGGCGCGTTCGGCGTCGTCGCCGTACACGGTGTAGTAAACGGTGGCCTCCCGCAGGTCCGGCGAAACCCGGGCGTCAGTGATCGTCACCATGCCGAGCCTGGGGTCCTTGACCTGCAGCTCCAGCGTCGAGGCGACGATCTCGCGGATCCGGACGGCGAGCTTTCGGGCCCGCGCTGCGTCGACCACTAGTCGTTCTCCTGGCTCCATAGCCGCCGCCGCGCAGACAGCAGCTCCACCTCCGGCCGGTCGGCGACCAGCCGTTCGCACGCGTCCATGACCTCCCCGCAGTGCGCCGCGTCCGGCGCGACAACGGCCACCCCCAACATTGCCCGTCGGTGCAGGTCGAGGTGACCGGCCTCCGCGGCGGACACGTCGAAGCGCCGCTTGAGCTCGGTCACGATCGGCCGCACCACCCCTCGCTTCTGCTTCAGCGAGTGCACGTCGCCCAACAACAGGTCGAGCGCTAACGCACCGACGTACACGCCGAATCCTCCCGAGACCACGGTGGACGCCAACCGCCGTCCCCGCCACGTTCGTTGGGGAGGCCGGCCAGGCGCCGTTAGGAGCGGGGCTTCTCGCGCAGCTCGTAGGTCTCGATCACGTCCTCGACCTTGATGTCGTTAAACGAGCCCAGCCCGATACCGCACTCGTAGCCGTCGCGCACCTCCGTGACGTCGTCCTTGAAGCGCCGCAGCGAGTCGACGGTCAGGTTGTCGGCGACCACGACGCCGTCCCGGACCAACCGGGCCTTGCTGTTGCGCACGATCGTCCCCGAGCGCACCAGGGAACCGGCGACGTTGCCGATGCGCGGCACCCGGAACACCTCACGCACCTCGGCGGTGCCGAGCTGCGCCTCCTCGTACTCGGGCTTAAGCATCCCGCGCAGCGCGTTCTCGACGTCGTCGAGCGCCTGGTAGATCACCCGGTACATCCGGATGTCGACGTGTTCGCGGTCGGCGAGATCGCGGGCCTTGCCCTCCGGCCGGACGTTGAAGCCCAAGATGACCGCATCCGAGGCCGCCGCCAACGTGACGTCGTTCTCGGTGATGGCGCCGACGCCGCGGTGGATGATTCGCAAGCCCACCTCGTCGCTGACCTCGATCTTGAGCAGCGCATCCTCGACCGCCTCCACCGATCCGGAGACGTCGCCCTTGAGGATGAGGTTGAGTTGGTTGGTCTCCCCCTCCTTGAGCTTCTCGAACAGCGTCTCCAGCGTCGGTCGACCACGGCTCATGGCCAGCTCGGCGTTGCGCTCCCGGGCTTGGCGCTGCTCGGCGATCTGCCGGGCCACGCGGTCCTCCGGTACGACGAGCAGATTGTCACCCGCGCCCGGCACCGAGGTGAAGCCGAGCACCTGCACCGGGAAGGCCGGGCCGGCCTGGTCCACCGGGCCGCCCTTGTCGTCGAGCATGGCGCGGACCCGGCCGAAGGCGTCGCCGGCGACGATCGAGTCGCCCACGTGCAGCGTCCCGCGTTGCACCAGCACGGTCGCCACCGGACCACGTCCCTTGTCCAGGTGCGCCTCGATCGCCACACCCTGAGCGTCGGTGGTCGGGTCAGCCCGCAGGTCGAGGGAGGCGTCGGCGGTCAGGATGATCGCCTCTAGGAGCCCGTCGATGTTCAGCCGGGCCTTGGCCGAGACGTCGACGAAGATCGTGTCGCCGCCGTACTCCTCGGCGACGAGGCCATACTCGGTCAGCTGGCCGCGAACCTTGGTCGGGTCCGCTCCCTCCTTGTCGATCTTGTTGACGGCCACCACGATCGGGACCTCGGCGGCCTTGGCGTGGTTGAGCGCCTCGATCGTCTGCGGCTTCACCCCGTCGTCGGCCGCGACGACCAGCACCACGATGTCGGTGGTCTGGGCGCCGCGGGCGCGCATTGCGGTGAAGGCCTCGTGGCCCGGCGTGTCGATGAAGGTGATCAGCCGTTCCTCGCCGGCGACCTCGGCGCTCACCTGGTAGGCCCCGATGTGCTGGGTGATCCCACCCGCCTCGCCTTCGGCCACCCGGGTGGACCGGATGGCGTCGAGCAGCTTGGTCTTGCCATGGTCGACGTGACCCATGACCGTGACCACCGGAGGCCGGGCGACCAGCTCGACGTCGTCGTCGTAGTCGCCGCCGAACTCGAGGTTGAACCGCTCCAGCAGCTCGCGGTCCTCGTCCTCCGGACTGACGATCGACACCTCATAGCCGAGCTGTGCGCCGAGCAGCTGCAGGGTCTCATCCGTGCAGGACTGGGTCGCGGTCACCATCTCGCCCAGCCCGAACAGCACCTGGACCAGCGAGCCCGGGTTGGCGTTGATCTTGTCCGCGAAGTCGGACAGGGAGGCCCCACGGGGCAGTCGAACGATCTCGCCGTTGCCCCGGGGGGCACCGGACTCCATCCTCGGCGCGTCCAGGTTGTCGAACTCCTGACGCCGCTGCTTCTTGCTCTTGCGGCCGCGGACCGGGCCGCGCCCACCGGGGCGACCGAACGCGCCCTGGGTGCCGCCACCACGACCGCGACCACCCGGGCTGCCGGGTCGGCCGGCAAAGCCACCACCGCCACCGCCGGGACGACCGGGAGCGCCGGCTCCGGCGCCCCCACCCCCACCGCCACCACCGCCGCCGCCGCCAGGACGGCCAGCGAACCCGCCGGGGCGCCCGGGGGCGCCCCCATGGCCGGGACGACCGGGAGCTCCGCCGGGACGACCGGGAGCTCCGGTGCCCGGGCGAGCGGGGCCACCGCCGGGATCGAAGCTACGGGGCGGGAAAGTGCCGGGGCCGGGCCGCGGGCCAGCAGCCCCGGGCCGCGGGGCTCCCGGCCGCGGCGGCATGCCGGGTGTGCCGGGGCGTGCCGACATGCCCGGAGCTCCACCGGGACGGCCGGGCGCACTGGGCCGCGGTGGCATGCCGGGAGCGGCGGATCCTGGTCGCGGCGACATCCCGGGGGCCGGCCGGGGAGCCGCCGGCCGGGGCGGCATCGGTGTCGGGGCCGGTGAGCTGAACGGGTTGTTGCCCGGCCGCGCAGGGGCCGGACCAGGTCGAGCGGGCATGCCTGGCGTCCCGGTCGGAAGACCCGGGGTGGCGGGGCGGGCTGGGGCCGTAGCCGCCGCGGCCGGGCGCTCCGGCGCTGCTGGCCGAGGCGGCATCCCGCCCGGCCCGGGCGTGGGCATACCGGTCGGCGGGGCCGGGGCTCCGGCCGCCGACCGTAGGCTGACGGGGGCAGGAGACGCCGCCGTTCGACCGGGGGCAGGTCGAGCTACTGGCGCAGTGACCGTCGCGGCACCAACCGCTGGCGCGCTGCTCGCCTGCGCTCCATTTGCTGGCGCGCCGGCCGCGGGGAACGCTTCCTTGAGTCGGCGGGCGACGGGAGGCTCCACCGTCGACGACGCCGACTTCACAAACTCGCCGAGCTCCTTGAGCTTCGCGAGGACGACCTTGCTCTCGACACCCAGCTCTTTGGCGAGCTCGTGTACCCGGGCCTTGCCTGCCACTGTGCTCCTCGTCTGGCCGGCGCGGCCCGCGGCTGCTGCCGCGAGTGCTCGACCGATTTCCTACTGCATGGGCGTACTCATCTGTTGGGGCTCATCGAGCGCTCATCGCGGTCTCGACCTGCTCTCTGGGACGGTGCGGAAAGCTGATTCGGTGCTGTCGCGCCGGGTGCTGTGCTGGTCGGTGCTGCGTTGCTCCGCCAGGCCGCCGACGTACGCCCGGACGCGCGAGTCGTCGAGCGGTCCGGGCACGCGCAGCGCCCGGGAAAACGCCCGCCGCCGCTCGGCCAGGTCCAAGCACCGCCGCGCTGGGTGGACGGAGGCGCCTCGGCCCGGCAGCCGGCCGCGAAGGTCGGGAACCAACACGCCCTCGACTTCCACGACGCGGAGCAGGTCTGACTTCGCCGCCTTACCCCGGCAGCCCACGCAGGTACGCATCGGCGCCGATCGGCGACCCGTGGAGTCTAACGCGATGTCGATCCTCCGTACTCCCGGGCACTGGGTGACTCCTGGGCACTGCTTGACTCCTGGACACTGCTTGACTCCTGGATGTCGCGCGCCGGCTCGGCGTCGGAGTGGATGTCGATCCGCCACCCGGTCAACCGCGCGGCCAACCGGGCATTCTGCCCCTCCCGGCCGATCGCCAGCGAGAGTTGGTAGTCCGGGACCACGACCCGGGCCGACCGCGCGGCCAGGTCGACAACTTCCACCTTTGCCACCGTCGCCGGCGACAACGCCGAGGCCACGAAGGCGGCTGGGTCCGTCGACCAGTCCACGATGTCGATCTTCTCCCCATGCAGCTCGGCCATGACGCTGCGAACCCGCTGGCCGAGCGGACCGATGCAGGAGCCCTTGGCGTTGACCCCCGGCACAGTGGACCGCACGGCGATCTTCGATCGGTGACCGGCCTCCCGGGCCACCGCTGCGATCTCGACAGTGCCGTCGGCCACCTCGGGCACTTCGAGGGCGAACAGCTTGCGGACCAGGTTGGGATGGGTCCGGGACAGGGTGATCGACGGCCCGCGCACGCCCTTGTGCACTCCGACGACATAGCACTTGATCCGTACGCCGTGCTCGTAGCGCTCGCCGGGCACCTGTTCGGCCGGCGGCAGCACGGCCTCGACCTTGCCGAGCTGGACGAGCACGTTGCGCGCCGCCGCAGCCGGCCCGCCGCTCTGCTGGATGATCCCGGCGACGATGTCCCCCTCGCGACCGGCGTACTCGCCGTAGGTGATGGCCTGCTCGGCGTCGCGCAGCCGCTGGAGCATCACCTGCTTGGCGGTCATGGTGGCGATCCGGCCGAAGTCGGACGGCGTGTCGTCCCACTCCCGCAGCACCCGACCGTCTTCGGCGACCTCCTGGACCAGCACACTGACGGCGCCGGTCTTGCGGTCGATCTCCACCCGAGCGTGCGGCTGCGCCTCGGTGCTGTGCTTGTACGCCGCCAGCAAGGCCGTCTCGATCGCCTCGACCACGGTCTCGAAGGACACGTCTTTTTCCCGCTCAATGCTGCGCAGTGCGGCAACGTCGATGTTCACGGCGCGTCCACCGGCGCTGCAGTCTCCACATCCGTCGGCTCTGCCGGATCTGCCGCGGCCGGCCGGCTGAACTCCACCTCGACCCGCCCGCGGCCGAGCTCGGCGAAGGGCAGTCGCCGGAGCACCGAGCCAACGTCGAGCGTGACGCCAGTGTCATCCGCGGCCAGCAGCCGCCCGGTCAGCGCGGTGCCCGCGGCGCTGACCGAGACCAGGCGGCCGACCGATCGGCGCCAGTGCCGGGCTTCGGTGAGCGGGCGGTCGACGCCGGGCGAGCTGACCTCCAGCACGTAGGCCCCCGGCACGACATCGTGCTCGTCGAGGAACGCGGACACGGCGCTGGCGGCGTCGGCCACCGCGTCCAGCGACACGCCCCCGTCGCCGTCGATGATCACGCGCACCACGGTGCGGCGCCCGGCCGCGGCGACGGTGACGTCCTCCAGGTCAAACCCGGCCGTCCCCACCACCGGATCCAGCAGCTCGCGCAGCTTGGCGCGGACCGAGGCGCTGCTCATCAGGCCTCCTCGCCCTCCGGTGTGCTGTTGTGGCGTGCGGCGTAGGTGCAGTTCGTGACGTTGCTGCGACCCTAACTGGCCGGCCGGGCTTGCGTCGATGTAAGGCGCTATGACCTGTCCGAGCTATGACCCGTCCGAGCTATGACCGCCCGTACGATGCGGCGACGCGCAGCCAGAGCCGGGAGGTACGGCGTGGGAGAGCTCCGCGCCACCCGGCGAGCCGTACTGGGCGCGGTTGCGGCAACCTTCGCGGCGGGGGCCGCGCTGTCCGCCTGCCGACCGTTTGGCTCAGGCGCGCCGCGGCGAGCTGACCCAGTTGATCCGGACCGGCCTCGACTGGAGGCTGCGGTGGCCGCAGAGGTGTCCCTGCTCGCCGGGTATGACGCCGCGATCACCGCCGCGCCGACGCTGGCCGCCGTGCTGAGCGCCATCCGGGCCGACCACGCCGCCCACCGCGCCGCCCTGGACGCCGAGCTGGCGCGTCGGTCACCGGGGCGGACCGCCGCACCGCAACCGTCCTCGGGGACGCCGGCGGTGCGCCCACCGCTCGCCGTGCCGACGCCGTCGCCGGTCGCCGGGCCGGACGCAGCGACGACGGTGCAAGACCTGACAGCCACAGAGACGGCGAACGCGGCCGCCCGATCGGACGACGCGATCGTCGCCGCTGCCGGCGCGCTGGCCGCTGTGCTCGGCTCGGTTGCGGCCAGTGAGGCGGTGCACGCCACAGTCCTGGCCACGGTCCTGGCCACGGTGCCGGCCACGGTGCCGGCCACGGTGCCGGCCACGGTGCCCGGGCCGGGCACTCCGCCGTGACCGACGTCGACGTACTGCAGACGCTGCTCGCCACGGAGAATGCGGCGGCGTACGGCTATGGAGTGCTCGGTGGTCACCTGGCCAGCGCCGAGCGGACCGTGGCGAGTCAAGCCGAGGACGCTCATCTCGCTCGCCGGGACGCCGTGGCTCGGCTGGTTCGCGACCGCGGAGTCAGCCCTACCCCAGCGGCGCCCGGCTACGTCGTACCGGGCCCGGTCGCCGACCGAACGGCTGCCCTGACGCTGGCGTCCCGGCTGGAGGACGGCGCCGCGGCGGCGTACCGCTACGGGCTCGCGGCCACGCCCAACGCGGACATCCGCCGGCTGGCGGTCGCGGCGCTGCAGGACGCGGCGGTGCGGGCCGTCCGCTGGCGCCTGCTGCTCGCTCCAACGGCGCCGGCCACCAGGCCCTTTCCCGGTGAGGCTTTCCCTGGTGAGCCACCCTCGGCTTCCCCGACTCCGGCCTCGGCCAGCCTCACCTCCGCCCCGGCTCCCCCACGGAGCTGAGCTCGGCCACCGCGTCGGCCAGCGGCACCCGGCGGCGGTCCCCGCTGCGCCGGTCCTTGACCTCGACCTCGCCGTCGACCAGGGACTTGCCCACGATGACGATCGTCGGTACGCCGATCAGGTCCGCGTCGGCGAAGGCCACCCCGGCGGACAGGCCGCGGTCGTCGAGCAGCACCCGGACCCCGGCGGCCTCCAGCTCGGCAGCGAGCCGCTCGGCCGCCGCCGGCTGCTCCTTCTTGCCGACCGCGACGACGTGCACGTCCGCCGGCGCGATGGCCGCCGGCCAGCACAGCCCAGCGGCGTCGGCGGTCTGTTCGGCCACCGCCGCGATCGCGCGGCTGACCCCGACGCCGTAGCTGCCCATGGTCACCGTGGTCAACGTGCCGTCTGCACCGCTGACCCGCAGGTCGAGCGCGGTGGTGTACTTGCGTCCCAGCTGGAAGATGTGGCCGATCTCGATGGCTCGGCCGAACTCCAGCGGCGCACCGCAGCGTGGGCACGGGTCACCGGCGGCCACCGTGGCCACGTCGACGGTGCCGTCGGCCACGAAGTCCCGGCCGGCCACGGCGTACCGGACGTGGTGGTCAGCGACGTTGGCGCCGGTGACCCAAGCCGAGCCAGGGGCAACCCGGACGTCGGCGAGCACCCGCACGCCGCGCCCGGCCATCCCCTGCGGACCGGCGTAGCCCCGGACCAGGTCGGGCCGGGCGGCGAAGTCCGCTTCGTCGAAGAGCTCGACCACCGCCGGGGTGAGCGCCGCCGCGAACCGCTCCTCGTGCACATCGCGGTCGCCCGGGACCAGGACCGCGACCGGCGCGCCATCGACCTTGACCAAGATCGTCTTGAGCATGTCCGCGGCCGACATGGCCCCGCCGGACCGGGTATTGAGATGCTCGACCACGGCGTCGATGCCCGGTACGCCGGGAGTGTGCAAGTCCTCCATCGGCGGCGCGTCCGCCACCGGGTCCGCGGAGTCGGCCTGGTCGCGCGGGCTTGGCGGGGCCGCCTCGGCGGCCTCCACGTTGGCGGCGTAGTCACCGTTGGGACAGCTAACGAAGGTGTCCTCCCCCGCCGCCGCCGGGGCCAGGAACTCCTCGCTGCGACTGCCGCCCATCGCCCCGGACATCGCCGCGACGATCCGGTAGTCCAGCCCCAGCCGGTCGAAGATCCGGGCGTAGGCGCGCCGGTGGTCGTCGTAGGAGCGCTGCTGGTCGGCGTCGTCGAGGTTGAACGAGTAGGAGTCCTTCATCACGAACTCCCGACCCCGGATGATCCCGGATCGGGGTCGCCGTTCGTCCCGGTACTTCGTCTGGATCTGGTAGAGGGTGAGCGGCAGATCCTTGTAGGAGGAGTACTCCCCCTTGACCAGCAGGGTCATCATCTCTTCGTGGGTTGGGCCGAGGCAGTAGTCGGCGCCGCGCCGGTCCTGGAGCCGGAACATCTCCGGGCCGTAGTCATACCAGCGCCGGCTCAGCTCGTAAGGCTCCCGAGGCAGCAACGCGGGTAACAGGACCTCCTGGCCGCCGATCGCGTCCATCTCGGCTCGCACAATCGCTGCGACGTTGTCCAGGACCAGCTTGCCGAGCGGCAGCCAGGAGTAGATGCCGGCGGCAATCCGGCGGATGTAGCCAGCCCGGACCAGCAGCTTGTGGCTCGGGACCTCGGCGTCCGCCGGATCCTCCCGCAGCGTGCGGAGGAACAGCGTCGACATCCGCATCACCACGACGGGCTCCTCGTCAACGCTGATCGACACCAGGGACCGCGACAGTATCGGCCGCGGCCGTGCCGCCGCCCGAACCGGCCGCCGGCGTCGGTCGCGGCCCCTTTCTGACCCGGTAGTCCCGGTAGGTCTGCCGAGCTGCGCCTAGCTAGCTACCGGCGGCACCGCTCCCTGCACTCGAACACATGTTCGATAGTGTAGTCGACCCATCCGACCAAACGGGGACTTTCCCCATGAACCTGCTGGCCTGGTGCCCATGACCGCACCAGCGCTCGGGCCGGCGAGCTCCTTGGCCAGCGCCGACGGTCGACAGGGCGGGCGGTCGACATGGCACCCGCGACCTGTGCGGCAGAA
>JADGOU010000451.1 GCA_017882835.1 Frankiaceae bacterium
TTGCTCCCGCTGGGCGCCACAGACCCACGGCCGTGCAGGTGTGGGGGCACTCAGCGATACCGGCTGGGCCGGGTCGCTGTCCGGTACGGCGGCTGGGGCTTCACCGCCACCGACCGGTTGGTCGCGGACACCCGCGGCAAGGACTACAAGCAGCTGCGCGAACGGGCCGAGCGCATCGCCGACGAGTAGGACCGACGCGACGTCAAGGTCAGAGCAGCTCGAGAATGGTGGCGTTCGCCATACCGCCGCCTTCGCACATGGTCTGCAATCCGTAGCGAATGCGGTGCTCCCACATGTGGTGGACCAGCGTGGTCATCAGCCGGGCGCCGGAGCCGCCGAGCGGGTGGCCGAGTGCGATCGCGCCGCCGTTCGGGTTCACCGTCTTCATGTCGGCGCCGGTCTCGATCTCCCAGGCCTTGACCACAGTGGCGAACGCCTCGTTGACCTCGATCGCGCCGATCTCGTCCAGCCGCAGCCCAGAGCGCGCGAGCGCCTTCGCCGTTGCCGGGATCGGCCCGGTCAGGATGGTGACCGGGTCCACGCCGGCCAGCGCGAAGGTGTGGAACCGCGCCATCGGGGTGAGCCCCAGCTCGCGGGCCTTCTCGCTGGTCATTACCAGCAGGGCCGCGGCCCCGTCGGAGATCTGCGAGGAGTTCCCGGCGGTGACGACGCCGTCCTCGGTGAAGGCCCGCTTGAGCGCGCCCAGAGTCTCCATCGTGCTGCCGCGGCGTACCCCCTCGTCGGCGGCGAACAGCTGCTTACTGCCGTCCGCACCGACGACCGGCACCAGGGCGTACTGGCCGGCGAACCGGCCCTCGTCGATGGCCGCCGCGGCCCGCTCGTGCGAGGCGACCGCGATCTCGTCGCACTGTTCGCGGGTGATCCCCCACCGCTGCGCGATCATCTCGGCGCCGATGCCCTGGTGCACCAGCCGGCCGTCGTACCGGGCGATCATCTTTGGCCCGAACGGCTCGCCGGGACCTTGGGTCATGGTGACCAACATCGGCACCCGGCTCATGACCTCGACGCCGCCGGCGACCGCCACGTCGTACTGCCCGGAGATCACGCCAGCCGCCGCGAAGTGCGCCGCCTGCTGGGAGGAGCCGCACTGGCGGTCCAGCGTCGTGCCGGGAACCGCCTCCGGCCAGCCGGCGGCGAGCACGGCGTTGCGGCCGACGTTGGCGGATTGCTCGCCGGTCTGGCTGACCACCCCCCAGATCACGTCGTCGACCAGGGCGGGGTCGATTCCGGTTCGCTCGACCAGCGCGGTCAGCACGTGGGCGGAGAGGTCGACCGGATGCCAGTCCTTCAGCGCGCCGTTGCGCTTCCCGGTCGGCGTTCGAACAGCGTCCACAATCACGGCGTCGCGCATGGTGGTTCCTTCCGCACAGGTGCCTTCGAGGGTACGCCGGGGGCGCCCAGCGCCGGCCTCAGGCCAGCTGTGCGGTCCGGACGCCTACCGCCACGACGATCACCACCGCCGCGGCGATCATCCCCGCCAGCTGTACGGCGGTGCGCGACCGGCCGGTCGGCGCGTGGACCAGGGTCGCGGTCACGGCCGCCCCGACCGCCAGGCCGCCGAGATGTGCGCGGTAGTCGATTCCCGACAGCGAGAAGCCGAGCACCAGGTTGATCCCGATCAACACGAGGATCTGCCGAGTATCGGCGCCGACCCGGCGAGCGAGCACAAAGTACGCCGCGAACAACCCAAAGATCGCGCCGGACGCGCCACCAGAGCGGATGTCGACCGGACTGAACAGGTACGACGCGGCAGCTCCGCCCAGGCCGGCCAGCAGGTACAGCGTGATGAAGCGCACCCGGCCGAGTGCGGTCTCCACCTGCATCCCGAGCAGGTAGAGCGCGTACATGTTGAAGCCGATGTGCACCAACCCGAAGTGCAGGAACATCGAGGTGAGCAGGCGGTAATACGCACCGGCGGCAACCGCTGCCGGAATCATGGCCAGGTCGTCGGAGACCGGCGACGGCCCGCCGCCCATCAGCCCGGCACCGCTGGCGACGGTGAGGACGAAGACGGCAGCGTTGGCGGCCATCAGCAGCATGGTCACGGTTCCCGGCCGGGCGGCGACCTTCCCGCCAAACGCCGTCCGGGGCGGCCGGACCGACCGCTGACCCGCGCTCACGCAGTCCGGACACTGGAAGCCGACGGCGGCGTCGCGCATGCAGTCCGGGCAGATCGGCCGGTTGCACCTGGTGCAGCGCACCCAAGTCTCCCGGCCCGGATGCCGGTAGCAGGTGGGGATGTCGGTGCCGGCTGTCACCTCGCCGTACGGCGGGACAGTCACGAGATGCAGCCGGCGGGCCGCAGGCTCATGGCCGGCTCAGGAGTCCCGCCGGCCGATCGTGACCCGCTCGAGCACCACGTCGGACTTGGGCTTGTCACCCCGTGCGGTCGGCGTGGCCGCGATCGCGTCCGTGACCTCCCGGCCGCTGATCACCTCGCCGAAGATCGTGTGCTTGCCGGTCAGCCACTCGGTGCTGCCGACGGTGATGAAGAACTGCGACCCGTTGGTACCCGGGCCGGCATTCGCCATAGCCAGCAGGTACGGGCGGGTGAACGCCAAGTCCGGGTGGATCTCGTCTTTGAACTGGTAGCCCGGGCCGCCGGTGCCGGTACCGAGTGGGTCCCCGCCCTGGATCATGAAACCCGGAATCACCCGGTGGAAGATCGTCCCGTCGTACAGCCGGCTCTGC
>JADGOU010000452.1 GCA_017882835.1 Frankiaceae bacterium
CTCCTCCGGGGGGAAGTCCGAAGAAGCGGACGAGGATGCGGTTACCGCAAGCGAAGGTCCCCGACCTTGATCGGCGGGTCGGGCAACGGGGCGAAAGTTTCCTGCATTGGCACTACGTCGACGCGGCGGCAGCCACCACGGGAGGTCCCGCTGGCCGACGAGCCGACCCTCGGCGACGGCGTCCGGACGCCGGCGGCGGAGTTGCCTGCTCGGCACCCGGCTCGACGTCGACGTCCATCAGCGGGGCAGCCGGATCGGTTAAGACGGCGGCGGCAACCGGAAGCCCGAGATCGTCGTCCACCGCGTCGAGCTCCGCAGCGGCTGCCACGTCGGCCACGTCGGCCGGCAACGCAACTGCTTCGAGCGCGCGCTCCGACCGGGCTGGCGCCGGCGGCGACCCCGGCGGCGACCCCGGCGGCGACCCCGGCGACCCGGGCGGCGGCCCGGGCAATGGTGGCGCGGCGGCCCGTTCGCGACCACCACCGCGCTCGCCGCCCCCGCCGTCACCGCTGCGCTGGTCCGACTGGTCGACCGGCTCGCTAGTGACCCTGACGCCGCGGCCGTTGCACGCCTCGCATGGCACCGAGAACGCCTCGAGCAGCCCCTGGCCGACCCGCTTGCGGGTCATCTGCACGAGCCCCAGCGAGGTGACCTCGGCTACCTGGTGCTTGGTCCGGTCCCGACCCAGGCACTCAGTCAGCCGACGCAACACGAGGTCGCGGTTGCTCTCCAGCACCATGTCGATGAAGTCGATCACGATGATGCCGCCGAGGTCGCGCAGCCGCAGTTGCCGGACGATCTCCTCGGCCGCTTC
The DNA here is from genome assembly GCA_017882835.1 of Frankiaceae bacterium. GTDB lineage: Bacteria > Actinomycetota > Actinomycetes > JADGOU01 > JADGOU01 > JADGOU01. The sequence goes on from JADGOU010000452.1 coordinate 815, forward strand.
CAGGTTGTTCTTGGTGACGGTCTCTTCCAGGTTGCCGCCCTTGCCGGTGAACTTGCCGGTGTTGACGTCGATGACGATCATCGCCTCGGTGCGGTCGATCACCAGCGAGCCACCGCTGGGCAGCCACACCTTGCGGTCCAGCGCCTTGGCCAGCTGCTCGTCCACCCGGTACGTCGCGAAGATGTCCCGCTCTCCCGAGTACGCCGACACCCGAGGCGCCAGGTCCGGCGCGACGTGCGCGACGTACGCCTCGATCGTCTCCAGGTCGTCCTCGCCCTGCACGACCAGCTGCGCGAAGTCCTCGTTGAAGACGTCCCGAACCACGCGAACCACCAGATCCGGCTCGGTGTAGAGCACGACCGGGGCGCCGCTGGCGGGCACCTTGGCGGCGCGACGCCGGATGTCCTGCCACTGCGCCTCGAGCCGGGCGACGTCGCGGGAGAGCTCCTCCTCGCTCGCCCCTTCGGCGGCGGTGCGGATGATCACCCCGGCGTTCTCCGGCACGACCTTCTTCAAGATGGCCTTGAGCCGGCTGCGCTCGATGTCGGGCAGCTTGCGGCTGATGCCGGTCATCGAGCCCTCGGGCACGTACACCAGGTAGCGGCCGGCCAGGCTGATCTGACTGGTCAGCCGCGCTCCCTTGTGCCCCATCGGGTCCTTGGTGACCTGGACCAGCACGTTCTGGCCTGACTTCAGCGCCTGCTCGATCTTGCGCGGCTTGCCCTCCAGCCCGGTGGCGTCGTAGTTGACCTCCCCGGCGTAGAGCACGGCGTTGCGACCCTTGCCGATATCGACGAACGCGGCCTCCATCGAGGGCAACACGTTCTGCACCTTGCCGAGGTAGACGTTGCCGGCGTAGGAGGTGATCGTCGCCTTGGTCACGTAGTGCTCGACCAGCACGCCATCTTCGAGTACGGCGATCTGGGTCCGCTCACCGGTCTGCCGAACGAGCATGACTCGCTCGACCGACTCCCGGCGAGCCAGGAACTCGGCTTCGGTGACGATCGGCGTCCGACGTCGGCTGGTGTCCCGGCCGTCCCGCCGGCGCTGGCGCTTGGCCTCCAGCCGGGTGGAGCCGGAGACACCGCGGACGCCCTCGTCGGCGCGGTCGCGGCCCGCATCGCGGTCGCGGCCGGCATCGCGGTCGCGGCCGGCATCGCGGTCGCGAGCAGGTCGGCGCGGGCGCGTGGCCGGTGCCTCCTCGACCGCACCCTCGCCGTCCTCCCCCGTGCTGCCGCGCCGCCGCCGCCGGCGGCGGCGGCGGGTGGTGCCGGTCTCGGACTCCGTGTCTTCAGCCGTCGCCTCGGACTCGTCGTCTTCCGGCGAAGCGGCCTCGACGGCCGGCTCCTCGACGGAGCCCTCGCCCCCGGCCGCACCGACCTCCACAGCGACGCTGTCATCATCCCCGCGCGGACGGCCGCGGCCACGGCGACCGCGCCGCCGGCGCGAGCGGGACGGCGTTGTCTCGGCGTCGTCATCGGCCCCGATCCCAGTTTCGCCGAGGTCATCCTCGTCCGCGTGCTCATCAGTGCCGGCAGGGTCGACATCACCGGGCACCGGCTCAGCGACGACGGCGAGACCGTCGGAGTCCGGGTCGGCTCCGGCAACCAGGTTCTCGGGCGGCCCAGCCGGTTTGGACGCGGTCCGGCGGGGCCGGCGCGCCGACGGTTCGTCAGCCGGCAGCTCCGGCGGCTGGAACGCCACCGATGGCGGCTGGATGGCCACCGCCGGAGTCGACCGGCGCCGCCGGGGCGGCACCGGTGGTGCGAGGAACGGTGACTGCCCCAGTCCATCCCCGTCAGGGACGTCTGCAACCGGGCCGTCGAGGCTCGGCTCAGCGGCACCGCCGGGCTTAAGGGCACCGCTCGGCTCAGCGGCACCCCTCGGCTCAGCCAC
>JADGOU010000453.1 GCA_017882835.1 Frankiaceae bacterium
TTCGTGCAGACCTTCCCGCCGCTGCCGGACGTCTACGCCGGCGACCACGTGCTGCGGGCCACGCTGGTCCGGCTGCTCGGCGAGGTCGGGCACAAGAGCGCCGCGCCGCTGCTTGAGGCGCTGGCTGCGGAGGTCGCCGGCCAGCTGCGGGCGGCGCACACGGACGCGGAGACGCATCCGCCCATCCTGCGCCGCTACGACGCCTGGGGCCGGCGGGTCGACGAGGTGGCGACCGCGCCCGGGTGGGAGGTGCTGCGACAGGCCAGCGCCCGGCACGGACTGGTCGCGCTGCCCTATGAGCCGGACGCCCGGGCGAGCTGGGGCGCCGGCGCCCGGGTCGTGCAGCTAGCGCTGCTGCACCTGTTCGCGCCGGAGTCCGCGACGTACAGCTGTCCGGTGGCGATGACCGACGGCGCGGTCACGGTGCTGCAATCCGACGGGGTGGCCGCCGAGTTGCGGAACCGGGTGCTGCCTCGGCTGCTCAGTCGCGACCCGGCCGTCGCCTGGACCAGCGGACAGTGGATGACCGAGGCCACCGGCGGCAGCGACGTCGGGCGAACCAGCACGCGGGCGAGCCGCGGAGCCGACGGCGGCTGGCGGCTCAGCGGGGAGAAGTGGTTCTGCTCCGCGGTCACCAGTGAGGTCGCGGTGGTGCTCGCCCGAGAAGACGGCGCGCCGGCCGGCTCGCGCGGACTGGCCTGCTTCGTCGTCCCGCGCTACGCCGAGGTCGCGGCCGGCTCGCCCGGCCACGCCGGCGGCACCTGGACGACCGCAACCGGCCTGCGCCTGCACCGACTCAAGGACAAGCTCGGGACCCGGGCACTGCCGAGTGCCGAGGTCGGCCTGGACGACGCGCTGGCCTGGCCGGTCGGCGATCCGGCCGCGCCCGGACTGCCGCGGATGATGCGCCTGGTGCTGGTGACTCGACTGCACAACGCCGCCGCGGCCGCGGCCGGCATGCGCCGCGGCCTGATGCTGGCGCGCAACCATGCCGCCGGTCGCAGCGCGTTCGGTACCCGGCTCGACCAGCAGCCGCTGCACCGGGAGACGCTGAGTTGGCTGGCCGTGGACGCCGAGGCGGCGTTCGCCCTGACCGCGCTGGCGTTCTCGCTGCTCGGCCGGTTGGAGGTCGACGGCGACGCCGCGGCCGCGACCCTGCTGCGGGTCGTCTCGCCGCTGGCCAAGGCGCTGACGGCCAAGCTAGCCGTCGCCAGCGCCAGCGAGTACGTCGAGTGCTTCGGCGGCAACGGCTACATCGAGGAGACCGGCATCCCGCGGCTGTTACGCGACGCCCAGGTGCTGCCCATCTGGGAGGGCACGACCGCCATCCAGAGCCTGGACCTGCTGCGCGCGCTCGCCGATGACCGGGTCGATGGGCTGGCGGCGTACCTGCGTCGGGTCGACGACGCGCTGGACGAGGCGGAGCAGGCCAGCGCCGACTGGCTGGCCCCGCTCGTGGCGCGGCTGCGCCCGGTCCGGGACGCGGTAGCCGAGACGGCCCGGGACGCGGTCGCCGGCAGTCGCGGTTCCGTAGCCACCCGGGCCACGGCGCAGGCCCAAGCCCGGGACCTGCTGGTGCGGATGGGCAACCTGCTTGCCGCCGCCGCCTTGCTCGAGCAGGCGACGTACGACGTCGGCCGCGGCGACACCCGCAGCGCGCTGGTCGCCACCCTGTGGTCGCGCCGGCGGCTGTTGGGCGAGGCGGCGGCCGGCGCTGGGCACCGGAGCTTCGCCCACGTCGTCGACGGGGCGCCGCTCTAGTCGCGGGCCGTGCTCGGTGCGTCCCCGAGCGCTGTACGCACGCCGACGGCAGCCCCGCCGAGGGCGAAGCCGATCACTGCCAGCGCTGGCAGCGACGCCACCCGGCGGCTGCGCAGGGCAACGCCCATCACAACCGCGTCGCCGGCGTCGGAGAAGGCCTGGGCCAGCACCCAGGTGGCCGTGGCCTCGCCTCGACGAGCGGCCAGCAGCGTGCCGGCACCCAAGGCGACTTCGCGAACACCGACCATCCGCACCAGCCACGTCGTCCGGGTCACGGTCGCGGCGTCGACGCCCAGCGTGCGGGGCAGCTGCCGCGGCACAGCGATCATCGCGCCGCCCACGGCGGTGCGCACGGCCGACAATGCCCTCGTCCGGCTTGCTGGCCGCGTCCGGGCACCGGACCTGACGATTGTGGTGCGCATCCGGCTCCCGTCTGGTGGTATCGCGGTGGGCCACGCCGCCGGTCGCCCCGCCGATCCGTCGGCCGGAAAATAGGCGGTCGGGAATCCTTCAGAACTCGCAGACGTTGGCCGATGCAAGCACCAATGGAGCCGTCACGTCACCTACCGTACAAGGAGGCGCACATGGGCGAGCGCGTCCTGCGAGGCAGTCGCCTCGGCAGCATGAGCTACGAGAGCGACCGTAACACCGAGCTGGCTCCCCGCCAGACCGCGGCCTACGACTGCCCGCGCGGTCACCACTTCACCATGCCTTTCGCCGCCGAGGCGGAGCTGCCGGCGGCTTGGGAGTGCCGGGTGTGCGGAGCCACCGCCCAGCTGGTGGACGGCGGGCTGCCGGAGCCCAAGCGAGTCAAGATCACCCGCACCCACTGGGACATGCTGCTGGAGCGGCGCACCCTGGACGACCTCGAAGGCGTCCTGGCGGAGCGGCTCGCGCTGCTGCGACAGCAACGCCCCAAGATGACCGCCTGAGCGGTCCGGACCAG
>JADGOU010000077.1 GCA_017882835.1 Frankiaceae bacterium
CGTCAGCTACTCCCTCTACATCGGCGCCGCGAGCCTGGCCGAGCGGAGCCTGGGCTCGGTGTTCCGGTCGGCGTTGACATCGCCGGCCGGAATCGCTGTGCAAGTCGTCATGCTTCTCGCCATCTTCATGTTGGCTCGCGTCGACTGGGCCACGTATCTCCATCGCCACCAGCGAGCGTCCGAACCGCGACCCGGACCGGACCCGCATAACGGCGACCGAGCCGAGGAAACTACCGACGAGCCTTGATCACACCTCGGGACGTCGCCCGATCGACACCGTCGCCCGGGTCGATCAGCAGCAGTTCGCGATGATCGCCGAGGGGTGCGTCGCGTCTGTTCCACTCACGGTGCTTCGGGTGCGGCCGGTCAGTCGCCGTCGCGAACATGCATGGCGGTCTCCTCGGCGGTGCGTCCACCGGTGTCGCCCGAGGCGACGGCGGCCACCTCCTCGCTGGTGCGATCCGGGCCGGCCCCCTCGTCGTCGGCGACCAGTCGCCCGGCCTCCGCATCGGGACGGCTGTAACGATCCCCGTCTCCGTCCCCGTTCGCGTCCCAGGCGGGGTCGTCAACATCGTCCTCGGGTTGCTCTTCGGCCAGCCGCTGATCGAGCGACTCGCCTTGGCGGGCTTCGGCTTCGGTGTTTCCGAAACCCTCACCAGCGGAGTAGCGATCCCCGGCATCGATGGCGTCGTCCAGCGGATCACCGGTCATGTCCTGGCTGGCCAGGGTGTCGGCATCGTCGAGCACGCCGTCGTCATCGGGCCGATCCCACGCGGCATACGTCTCGTCGGTCATTGGGTGTCCTTTCTCGACGCGATGCACGGGGGTTCAGGTCCTACGCTCGAGCGCGGCCCGGTCCCAACGCGCGCACGTGGCGGCGGCCTCGTAGGTGCTCTGCAGGAACTCCAGCAGGACCCGGTCCGGGGCCTCGGCGGTTCGGACCAGCTCGTAGGGCAGCATGAACTCGCCGAGCTCGTCGCTGTAGGCGGCACCGGCCGGTCCCACCGGGAAGTCGCGGAACCCGTCCGGTTCGGGGTAGGCGTAGGAGTAGAAGATGCCTTCGCTGTCCCCGCCCGGCCAGTAGCCGGCGCTGCTCAGCTCGTGGGAGTACGCCTCATGCATGACCTGCGGCCCGCAATTCGGCGCCCCGCCGGGGTGCGGCGGCGCTGGCCGACCGGAGAACCGCGTGACCGCGAGATCCAAAGCCCCCCAGAACAGGTGGACGGGGCTGGCCTTGCCGAGGAAGCGGCCGCGAAACGTCGAGAACACCCGGTCGACCTCGACCAGGGTGAGCCAGAACCGGTGTGCCTGCTCGGCGTCGTACGCCGCGTGCCGCAAGTCGCCGGTAAAGGGGATCGCACCCTCGATCTCCACCGGCATGGGCCAGATCGGCGTCGCGACCCCCAGCTCGCCCAGGCACCGCATCACCTCGGCGTAGAAGTCCGCGACCGGCCGTGGTGTCAGCGCGACGGAGGTGGCCACCCCGGACGTCGTCACGATGTCGAGCCGGTGCTCCTGGAGATCAAAGTCGATCTGAAAGCTGCGACCCGAGGGGTGCGGCATCAGCGAGGTAGTCAGCCCGGTGGCGGTCACGTACAGGGTGGAGTTCCACCAGTGGTTGACCAGCGGCGCGTTGGCGAGGCGAACCTTGCCGACCACCTGCGTGCACAGCTGCAGGGTGTCGCGGGTCTCCCGCCAGTCCGAGACGGGCAGCGACGGCCAGGACGACGCCACCGGATCCGTGTCCAAACTCTCCTCCGCCCAGAACGCCACCGGGGTCGTAGTCACTCTGCCACCCCCGCGCCGGACTCGGAAGAGTCGGAGACCTCTCCCGGGTCGTACGTCGGGTCCCATGGCCTGACCCGGGTGGCCGGTCAGTCGACGGCGGTGAGCCCCAGTTCGAGCTCCCAGAGTCGCCGGTACAGGCCGGCGCTGCGAACGAGATCGGCGTGCCGTCCCCGTTGGACGACGCGACCGCGATCGAGCACGACGACCTCGTCGACGGCGTCCAAGCCGACCAGCCGGTGCGTGATGAGCAGGGTCGTCCGCCCTTCGGTGGCCCGCAGCAAACTGCCCATCAGCGCCTGCTCGGTGATCGAGTCCAGGTTGGCCGTCGGTTCGTCCAGCAGGAGCACCGGCGGATCGGCGAGCAGGGCCCGGGCCAGCGCCAATCGCTGCCGTTGGCCGCCGGAGACCTGCGCGCCGCGCTCCCCCACCCGGGTGTCCCAGCCCGCCGGCAGGGACGCGATCCACGGTCCGAGCTCGGCCCGCTCGGCGGCGTCGGTCAGCTGCTCGTCGGTGGCATCCGGCTGGGCCAGGCGAATGTTCTCGCGCACGGTCGTGTCGAACAGGTGCGCGTCCTGCAGACACGCGCCGATCACTCGGCGGACGTCGTCCTGGGCGTAGTCGCGCAGATCGTGCCCGGCCAGAGTGGCCCGTCCGCCGTCGAGCTCCACGAAGCGCAACAGCACCAGCGCGAGCGTGGTCTTGCCGGCCCCGCTCGGACCGACCACGGCGATCCGGCGGCCCGGCTCCAGCCGCAGGTCGACGCCGTCCAGCGCGCACGCCGCGTCGGAGGCGTACCGCAGCCGCGCCGCCTCCAGGGTGACTACCGGCGTGCCGGCGGGCACGGGCCGGGGCCGCGCCGGGTCGTTGACCGGCGCGGGCGCGTCCAGCACACCGAAAACCCGACCGGCGGCCCGACGTACCCGCTCGAGCTGCTGGGCCGCGACCGGCAGCGGCGCGACGACCTCGAAGACGGCCAACGCGGTCAGCACCAGCACGGCCAGCCACACGCCGTCGAGCGAACCCGCGGACACGGCCGGTACGGCGACCCGCAGCGTTCCCCACAGCGCCAGCCCGGCGGCCACGCTGCCCAGGCCGGCGCCGAGACCGGTGGTCAGCGCGGTCGAGCGAGACAGGCCGGTCAGCTCGGCGTCGGAGCGGGCCACCCGGTCGAGCTGGGTGTCGGCCGCGCCGTAGGCCAGCAGCTCCGGGGCACCGTGCAACAGGTCGACGACGTGCATGCTGAGCTCGCCGCGGGCCGCGGCCACTCGCGCCGAGGCCCGCCGACCGGAGCGCATGGTCAGAGCCGGTACGGCGACCCCGGCCAGCAGCAACGTGGCGGCCAAGACCGCCCCCGCGCCCGGCAACAGCGCCCACGCCAGGACCACCGCGGACCCGCCGACGATAGCGGCGATCAGCGGCGGTGGCAGCACGCGCAGGAACAGGTCCTGCAGCGCGTCGACGTCGGCCACCAGCCGGCTGAGCAGGTCCCCGCTGCGGAAGTCCGCCAGGCCGGCGGGCGCCAGCGGCTCCAGCCGGGTGTAGACGCGCACCCGCAGGTCCGCCAGCACCCGAAAGGCCGCGTCGTGGGAGATCAGGCGCTCGGCGTACCGGAAGATGCCGCGGCCGATGCCGAACGTCCGGATGGCGACGACCGCGACCGCCAGGTCGAGCACTGGCGGATGCTGCGCTGCCCGGGAGATCAGCCAGGCCGAAACCGCCATCAGTCCAACGCTGCTGGCCACCGCGGCGGCACCGGCAACCACCGACAGCGCCAAGCGGCCGAGCTGCGGACGGGCCAGCCGGAGCAGCCGCCACATCACCCCGACACCTCGGCGCCGACCGCGCCGACCGCGCCGGCCGCGCCGGCACTGCCGGTCGCGCCAACACTTGGTCCGGCGGCCGCGACCAACGCGCTCCACGGCCCCTGGACCGCATCCAGCTCGGCCGGAGTTCCGACCTCGACCACCCGCCCCGCGCTCATGACGACGATGCGATCGGCACCCCGGGCCAGCGCCAGCCGATGCACGACGAGCAGCACGGTGCGGCCGGCCATCAGCCGCTCGAGCCCGTCCTGGACGGCGGCCGCGCTGTCCGCGTCGAGGTTGGCGGTCGGCTCGTCCAGCAGGAGCACCGGGGCGTCGCGCAGAAACGCCCGGGCCAGGGCGATCCGCTGCCGCTGGCCCGCGGACAGCCCCACGCCGCGCTCGCCGACGACCGTGTCATACGCCGCCGTAAGCGACTCGACGAACTCCGCGGCGTTGGCCAGCCGAGCCGCCTGGCGCACCGCCTCCACGCCGGCCTCCGGTTCCCCGAGCCGAATGTTGTCGGCGATGGAGGCCGCGAACAGGTACGGCCGTTGCGACACCCAGGCCAGCTGTCGTCGCCACTGCACCAGCGGAAGGTCGGCGAGGTCGGTGCCGCCGACGGTGATGCGCCCCTGCTGCGGTCGGGTGAAGCCGAGCAGCAGCGAGACCAGGCTGCTCTTGCCCGCGCCACTGTCGCCGACCAGGGCAACGCGTTCGCCCGGGTGCAGCGCCAGCGACACCTCGGCCAGTGCCGGTACGTCGCGAGCCGGCCAGGTGAACCAGACGGCCTCCACCGAGACCGTGGCGGCGCGCAGGTCGGGAACCGCCGCCGGTGGCCGCACCGAGGTCGCCGACCGGTCGGGACCGGACGTCTCCAGCACCGCGAAAACCCGCTCGGCAGCCGTGACCCCCTCCATGCTCGCGTGGAACTGGGCGCCGACCTGCCGGACGGGCAGGTACGCCTCCGGGGCCAGCAACAGCACGAGCAGCGCGGTGTGCAGGCTGACGCGACCGTCGACCAGCCGCAGCCCGACCGAGACGGCGACCAACGCCACCGCGAGCATGGACAGCAGCTCCAGCACCAGGGCGGAGAGGAAGGCGATCCGCAGCGTCGCCATGGTGGCGATGCGGTATTCGTTGGTGATCCGGCGTACCGCGGCGGCCTGGGCCTTGGCCCGGCCGAAGATCCGCAGCGTCGGTAGCCCTTCGACGACGTCGAGGAAGTGACCGGCCAGCGTGCTCAGGGTCGACCACTGCCGCTGGGTACGGCGCTGGGTGCTGATCCCGATCAGCGCCATGAACACCGGGATCAGCGGCAGGATGACCGCGATGGTTACCGCGGACAGCCAGTCGGTGGTCACGACCCGGGCCAGTACCGCCACCGGCACCAACAACGCCAACACCAGCTGCGGGAGGTAACGGGCGAAGTAGCCGTCCAGCGCGTCGACGCCCCGGGTCGCCAGCGCCGCCAGCTCGCCGCTGCGCTCGCGGGCCAACCACGCCGGCCCTAGCGCGACGGCGTGGCGGAGCAGGCCGGCGCGCAGCTGGGACTTGACCCGGGCCGAGGACAGGTGCGCCGCCACCTCGCCCGCCCAGGCGATCCCGGCTCGACCAAGCAGCACCGCCGCCAGCAGCGCCATCGGACCGGTGACCTTCGCCAGCGGGGCCCGGTCGAGAAAGACCCGCGGCAGGATGTCGGCCAGCAGCGTCGCCTGGCCGAGGATGAGAACGGCACTGGCCAGGCCCAACCCGACAGTCAGGGCGAGGTAGACCCGGGCGGTCGCCGCATGGCGCAGCAGCCGCGGGTCGAGCGGCTTCACGCCCGTCACGCTACGTCGGGCCGCCACTGGTCCCGTGGTTGGGCTGGCCGGATGGCCTACCGCTGCGCTCAGGTGGTCTTGGGTGCGGTGGCGGCCGCGAACTCCTGGTACGCCGCCCATGCCCGCGGCCCGTAGACGGTGGTCGGTCCACCGTTCATCAGCATCACCACGCCGAGCGTCTCCGCCACCTCGGCTGCACTCGCGCCCTTGAGCACGGCGCCGCGCATGTGCGCGGCGATGCACCCGTCGCACTGCTTGGACACGGCGATGGCGACCGCCATCAGCTCCTTGATGTGGCCGGGCACCGCGCCCGGCGCCATTGCGGCGTTGTGCAGCTGGGCGAAGCCCGCCCAGGTTTCCGGGATCGCCTCTCGCAGCGAGCGCTGCGGTCCCCGCAGCTCGTCCAGCACCTCGCGACCGTGACTCATGGGTTCCACCTCTTCGGCCTGGTCAGTACATCGGCGGGTACGCCGACGCCGCCCCACACGGTACCCTGGGGGGTAGAGGTCCAGAAGCCACAACCCCCGCCCGGTCGCCAACTCGGCGGTGGCGGGCAATGGGCAGCGGAGGACGTCCGCACCACGACGTCCCGTACCACAGTGACGTCCCGTACCACAGTGAGGAGCGGCCATGCCGAAGGACGACGTTGCCGGCCCGACCGGCGCTGCGCCGGGGACGACCGGACCTGGTCAGCACGCGGTGCCGGCCGAGGTGGTAGCCCGACTTCGCCGGGTGGAGGGCCAGATCGGCGGCGTCATCCGCATGATCGAAACTGGCCGCGACTGCCGCGACATCGTCACGCAGCTCGCCGCCGCCTCCCGGGCGCTGGACCGCGCCGGGTTCAAGCTGCTCAGCACCCAGCTGCGCTACTGCCTGGCGGCGACCGCCGCCGGTGAGCCGGCGCCCATCGACGAACAGGCGCTGGAGAAGCTGTTCCTCAGCCTGGCGTGAGCCTGGCACCACCGACGTACCCGACATAGGAGCAACTCATGAGCTACGGCACGACCATCGCCCTGGACATCCCCTTCGCCGAGGCCGTTTCCCGAACCCGCGACGCACTGGCTGGTCAGGGGTTCGGCATCCTCACCGAGATCGACGTCCGGGCCACCCTGCAAACCAAGATTGGTGCCGAGATGGAGGACTACGTCATCCTCGGCGCCTGCAACCCGCCGCTGGCCCATCGGGCGCTGGAAGCTGACCGCAGCATCGGTCTGCTGCTGCCGTGCAACGTCGTCGTCCGGTCGCATGGCGGCGGCAGTGTGGTGGAGGCGCTCGACCCGCAGCTGATGAGCACACTGAGCGGTGCCCCGGAGCTCGCTTCGATCGCCGACGAGGCAGGCCAGCGGCTGGCGGTCGCCCTGGATGTCATCAAAGCTGGCGTTTCGGGGTAGCGACCGGCCACCCGGACTGCTGCGGCGTCTAGGCCCAAGTCGGTCTAGGCGAAGGCGGCCTGGTGGTCGGCGAAGAAAGCCGCCGCGGTGCGGGCCGGCCGGCCGGTGGCCGTCGTGACCTCGTCGGTCACTGTCGCGAACTCGTCGCGGCCGATGACGGCCTGCAGCTCCACCAGCGCGCCTGCGTGCCACTCCGGCATCCCGGCCGAACGGTCAACCGCGTGCCCGTCGGTGCACAGCACATGCGCGGCGACCGCCGCGACGTCGCGAACATCGACGTAGCTGGCCGCCCGTCCCCGCCGGCGCCAGACAGCACACCGGTGGACTGCACCACCGCCGCGCTGGCCGCCCACGTTGCCAGTCGCGCCGGTGACGAGAATCACTGCTTCTCCAAGAGGTTAGCCGGGCGCCGGGCGCCGCGGCGAACGCTACCGGCCGACCGCGGGGGTCGCCCGGTCCAACGCGGGCTAGTCCGGCGGGGTGCCGCCTTGGCGAAGCAACCCGTAGGTGTAGGCGTCCTCGAGCGCCTGCCAGGAGGCGGCGATGACGTTCTCGTCCACTCCGACGGTGTCCCACGCGGTGGTGCCGTCGCCGGTCTCGACCAGCACCCGGGTCACTGCGCCGGTGCCATGGGCGCCTTCCAGGATGCGCACCTTGTAGTCGAGCAGCTCCAGCGTCGCCAGTCCCGGGTAGCGCTGCTCGAGGGCCTGGCGCAGCGCCATGTCCAGGGCATGCACGGGACCGTTGCCCTCGCCGGTGGAAACGATCCGCTCCCCTTTGGCGTGCAGCTTCACGGTGGCTTCGCTGACCACCTCGCCGGGCGACTTGGCGGCGCCCGAACGGCACTCGACGATCACTCGCCAGGACTCCAGGTCGAAGAACCGGCGGCGGCCCTCGACCTCGTCGCGCAGTAGCAGCTCGAACGACGCCTCGGCAGCCTCGAAGGAGAACCCGACCGACTCCAGGTTCTTCACCCGCTCGATCACCCGACCGACGGCGGCCCGTTCGCCGGACAGGTCCATCCCCAGCGCACGGCCCTTGAGCTCCACCGTGGCCCGGCCGGCCAGCTCGCTGACCAGCAGCCGCATGTCGTTGCCGACCAGCGCCGGTTCGGTGTGCTGGTAGAGCGCGGGCGCGACCTTGATGGCGCTGACATGCAGCCCGGCCTTGTGCGCGAACGCCGACGCCCCGACGTACGGCGCGTGCGGATCGGGCGCGACGTTGGCCACCTCGGCGATGGCGTGCGTCACCCGGCCGAGCTCGGTCAGCCGCCCGGGCGGCAGCACGGCGCGACCCATCTTGAGTTCGAGGTTGGCCACTATCGCGTTCAGGTCGGCGTTGCCGCAGCGCTCGCCGTAGCCGTTGACGCAGCCCTGCACGTGGCTGGCCCCGGCCTGGATGGCGGCGAGGGAGTTGGCGACCGCGCAGGCGGTGTCGTTGTGCGCGTGAATGCCCAGGCGCAGGCCGGGGACCGTTTCGGCGACGGCGGTGACGACCTCGCCGACCTGGTGCGGCAGCATCCCGCCGTTGGTGTCACAGAGCGCCACTACGTCCGCACCGGCCTCGGCCGCGGTTCGCAGCATCTCCAGCGCGTACGCCGGGTTGGCGGCGTACCCGTCGAAGAAGTGCTCGGCGTCGACGAACACCCGCTGCCCCTCAGCCCGCAGGTGGGTCACGGTGTCGCGGACCATGGCCAGGTTCTCCGGCAGCGTGGTGCGCAGCGCGTCGGTGACGTGCCGGTCGTAGGACTTGGCGACCAGGGTCACGACCGGCGCGCCGGACTCGCGCAGGTGTGCGACCTGCGGATCGTCGGCGGCCTTCGCCCCCGGTCGGCGGGTCGCGCCGAACGCGGCCAGCGTCGCTGTCCGCAGGGTCAGCTCGGTGCGAGCCCGGCGAAAGAACTCCTTGTCCTTCGGGTTGGCGCCTGGCCAGCCGCCCTCGACGAAGCCGACCCCGAGGTCGTCGAGGTGGCGGGAGATCGCCAGCTTGTCGTTGACCGACAGCGACAGTCCCTCCCGCTGGGCGCCGTCGCGCAGCGTGGTGTCGTAGACGTGAAATGCGTCACTGGGCTTAGGCACAACGCCATCCTTCGGCCAAACAAAAAGACCTTCCGCGGCTGCGGAAGGTCTGCGCGCACGCGGGGGCGAGCGCGCTAGGTGCTAATGACTACGTCGATGAGGCAGTCGATCAGCCAGCAGAACCGGCTCGGGGACGACGTCACAACCGGAGTATGCCAGAGGTAAAGCCGGGACGTGACGGGTTGCGCGTGCGGGCACAGTCAGCCGAGACAGCGTCGTGACTCGCCCGACTGCTCGGCATCCACATCAGCGTCGCCGTCGCCTGGCAACGGGCCAGCAGCGGAGACTCAGACCAACTACGCCGCCGAACTACAGCCGCCGCAAACAGACCCCCCGGCGAACCCCGCGAACCCCGCGAACCGGTCCTCAGGACTTCGAAGTAAGAGGCATTCGGACAGTTGCAATAGCCGACTCCGCCAGAGGATCACTCCGAACGGGCCGCCGACGACGACCTCCCCGGATGGTGCCGCCGGCGTACTCGCTGATCAGCCAAGATCATCCCATTTGCGGTTGGTGACAGCGTTCTGATCAGATCTGACCGTCTGCCGTGAGTTCAGCCCGACTGAAGATCTCTCGGCGGGAACTCCCGGGTGTTTGGCGTTTGAGGCCCGGTGATGTCCGTGAGTTCGTCGGAGCCTGGTGGTGACGGATGGCTACGGCTCCGCGGCGTGGTCGAGCTGGTCATCGAGCAGGTTCTGGGCGATGGCCGCGTATCGGTTTGCGATGGTATGAGACAGGTTGAACACCATGGCCAGGTGCAGCGGGTCTGGCCCGATGGTCAGGGCCTCGTGAAGGATCCGGTCCCCGCGCAGCGAGCTTGTCGCCTCCCTTGCGCCGGCCGGGACGTGGCCACGGTCTGCGGCGCGAACCACAGACGGTGAAGCGGGTTGTCCCAGACGCAGCTGGCCCGGGCCGCGCGGCCGTCCCCGGTGCGGCAGCGCTGCAGCTAACGACGCGGTCGCCGAGCCGGTCGTGGCCAAGGCGTCGAGGCGGGATATCGGCGAAACGGCCGCTGCCGCGGCCGGAAGGAGGCGGCCCGGGCGGTGTCGCGGCGAGCGGGTGGCTCATCATGGTGCGGACCATGAGCGGCCGACCGAGTGAGCACCGCATCGCCATCCTGGAGCGTGGCGAAGGGCGAGTGCAAGCCAGTTGTTCCTGCGGCTGGCGCAGCGTAATCTTCGGTGCAGATAAACGTCTCGGCGTGATGGACGCTCTGCAGCAAGCTGCGGACGCAGCAGATCTGCACGAGTGGGACGTCTCCCTGCCCTAGGCCGGTCACCGTCCGCACGGCGGAGCCGGTGCGCACGTTGGGGGCGCTGCTGGACTGGGCGCGGGCGGCGCAGGTTGACCTGCCTGGGCTGGAAGTGCGCCCACCCAGTCTCGAGGAGATCTACCTGCGGTTGGCGGGAGGCGTGTCATGAGCA
>JADGOU010000454.1 GCA_017882835.1 Frankiaceae bacterium
CCGATCCCGGCAACCTGGTCGCGGACGGCTCAGTGCCAGTTGACGTGTCGGTTGAAGTCGGGCTTGCGCTTCTCAGCGAACGCCGCGGCGCCCTCGAGGCCTTCCGGCGAGGCGGTGAACAGGTCCAGCGCCGACATGGCGAGGTTGCTCAGACCCGCCTGGTGGTCGGTGTCGGCGTTGAAGGACTGCTTGAGGAACCGGATGGCGGTCGGGCTCTTGTCCGCGATCTCGGCTGCCCACTCCTTGGCTTCCTTCATCAGCTGGTCGGCGGGCACCACCTTGTTGACCAGACCCATCTCCTGGGCCGCAGTCGCGTCGTACATCCGACACCAGAACCAGATCTCCCGGGCCTTCTTCTCGCCGACCACCCGGGCGAGGTAGGCCGAACCGAAGCCGGCGTCGAACGAGCCCACCTTCGGCCCCGCCTGGCCGAAGAGGGCGTTCTCGCTGGCGATCGACACGTCGCAGAGCACGTGCAGCACGTGGCCGCCACCGACGGCCACGCCATTGACCCCGGCGATGACGGGCTTCGGGATATCGCGGATCAGCTTGTGCAGGTAGCCGATCTCGAACATGCCGCTCTCGCTCGGGCCGTAGTCGCCGGTCTCGGCGCGTTGCTTGACGTCGCCGCCGGTGCAGAAGGCCTTCTCGCCGGCGCCGGTGAGGATGACCGACTGAACCTGCCGGTCCGCCCAGGCGGCGCGGAACGCCTTGATCATCTCCTCGACCGTCTTCGCGCGGAAGGCGTTGTAGCGCTCGGGACGGTTGATCGTGACGACCGCGGTCGCGCCGTCGACCGCGTAGGTGATGTCGTGAAAGGTCGCCATCCGGGTCCCCAATTAGTACGCAACAAGAGCGCGGTGAATACATGTTCACTTGAGATGAAGATACGTTCAATCGAGCCGGCGTGTCAAGCACCCATCTTGGTTGAGCCCGCTAGGATGAATGTCTGTTCACTAACAGCAGTCCGGAGGCGCAGGATGAGTTCCGGTGCGCCGGCGACTGACCTTGATCCCGGCGAGGCTGCCCGGCAGACGCTAGCCCAGCGGCGAAGCGAGCAGCTGCTGAGCGCGGCGGCCCAGCTGATGGAGCGCGACGGGTCGCAGTCGGTGTCGATGCACGCGGTCGCCGAGGAGGCCGGCGTCAGTGTCGGCCTCATCTACCGGTACTTCGGCGGCAAGCACGACCTGCTCCTGGCCGTGATCGTGAACGTCCTCGACGCTTTCGGCCGCCAGGTGCCGGCGGCGATCCAAGCCGCCGGCGCGGACCCGGTGACCCGGCTGGCGGCCGCGTTCCGCGCGTACTGCGAGGTCATCGATTCCCACCGGCACGCGGCGGTGCTCACCCACCGCGAGAGCAAGAGCCTCAGCGACGAGGGTCTGGAGACGATCAAGAGGCTCGAGGTGGAGACGAGCGAGCCCCTGCGGACAGTCATCCGTGAGGGGATCGACGCCGGCGTCCTTACCCCGGTCGACGTCGACCTGGTCGCCTACGACCTACTGCTGCTCGCGCAGGCCTGGCCGCTCAAGCACTGGTACTTCGAGCGGACCCTCGGTTTCGAGGACTACGTCCGAAGGCAGACCGCGCTCGCGCTCGCCGCTTTGCTCCAGCCACACCGCCGGCGCAGCTACCGCCACCTGCTGGAGGCGGCCGGCTGACGTCGCAACGATGGTCTTCTGCACAAGCGGGACGAACTCGATGGAGTACGTGGCGCAGACCCTGCCCGCCGCTGGCCGCAACACCACCTGACTGTCCGCACAGCAGCAGGGAACCCACGGAGCCGGTGCCACCACCCTCTCGGCCCGCCGTGTCTGCTGCGCTGGGGATCCGCGTGCTTGTGGTTGTCCCAGGTGCGCCGTCGTTGTCCCAGGTCCCTCTCTGCCAACCTGTGGTGAGGCACCCGCCCCCCCAACAATCACTGACATGAGGGCGGGGATGGAGACTCGCCGACGTGACCGTGACCATGCTGTACACAACGCCAGCCCTGGCTGATCCTGGCCGGTGACCGAGGCCAATCCAACCCGTCCCGACCCGCAGGTGCCCGAGCGGGCTCGCCGGCGAACGTTCACTGCGAGGGGTACAAGCTCGACGTCCTGGCTGCCTACGATGCGGCGGATCCAGGCGAGAAGGGCGCGCCGGCGCCCGACCGAGCGAGCAGCAGCGTGGCGGCCGAGAGTCGCGCTGCGGCGCCGCTTCCTAGTGGTGTGTCTCAGGATTGGCTGACTACTTGCTGGAGCGTGCCAGTCCACGTCGGACCTTCTCGAGGATGGACTCGGCGGTGGCGGTGCAGACCAGCGGTTTGGGCTGGTCGTTGGTGACGCTCAGGTCGTCCTCAATGCTGGCGATCAGGTCGGGGACGCCGGGGAAGCTGCCGCGTCGGATGTTCTTGTCGGTGAACTCCCGGAAGAACCGTTCGACGAGGTTCAGCCAGCTCGACGAGGTCGGGGTGAAGTGCAACCATGCAGGATACTAAGAAAAGCACTAGCCAAATGCGAGACACCACTAGCACCCTAGCGAGAACCGCGAGCACTACGTCCGGGACCGTACCTACGACGAGGACCGCTCCCAGGTGCGGACCGGCTCCGCGCCCCAGGTCATGGCGACGATGCGCAACATCGCGATCAGCCTGCTCCGCCTGGCCGGCTGGACCAACATCAAGCGGGCCACCGAGAAGATGTCCCGCAGCCTCGGCCAGACC
>JADGOU010000455.1 GCA_017882835.1 Frankiaceae bacterium
GCCCGGGCCCGCACGATCTCCGCCGCCGCCGCGTCCGCCTCCTCGCCGCCGTCGAGGGAGAGCTGGCCGTCGGTCGCGGTCTCCGCCCGCAGCTCCCGGCGCAGGTAGCGCAGGGCCAGGTCGGCCAGGTCGAACGACCGCTGCCCGGGCAGCGCCAGGTAGGCGGCCAGCGCCGTGTCGCTGGTCACGCCGTGCAGCTGCCAGCCGCGGTCCAGGAATGCCAACGTCGGTCCCTTGGCGTCGTGCACGGCCTTCGGCTGCGCCGGGTCCGCCAGCCAGCCCGCCAGCGCGGCGTCG
This sequence comes from Frankiaceae bacterium, assembly GCA_017882835.1. GTDB lineage: Bacteria > Actinomycetota > Actinomycetes > JADGOU01 > JADGOU01 > JADGOU01. Next base: position 298 of record JADGOU010000455.1, read on the forward strand.
TCGGCGGCGGTCAGCTGCTCGGGGTCGACAAACGCCGCCTCGCCGTCCTCCACCGCCAGCGCCAGGCCGGTCACCGTCCCGGTGCCCCGGCCCCAGGTGCCACGGACCGCCAGCCCCACCCGGCCGGTGCCGACCGCGTGCTCGGCCAGCCACTGCGCCACCTCGTCCGGCCCCAGCGCGCCGCCGCCGACGTCGAAGCCCTGGTCGGCCTCCGGCTCGACCGCGGACAGGGTGGCGTACAGCCGTTCGCGCAGCACCCGGAACTGCAGCGTGTCGAAGACCTTGTGCACCTCGTCGCGGTCCCAGGCGCCCAGGTGCAGGTCGTGCGGTCCCACCGGCAGCGGGACGTGCCGGTCCAGCTCGGTCAGCTGCCGGTTGCGCACGACGTCGGCCAGCCGCTCCCGCAGCGCCGCGCCGGCCCGGCCCGGCACCTCGTCCACCCGGTCGACCAGCTCGGCCAGCGAACCGAACTCACGCACCCACTTGGCGGCGGTCTTCTCCCCCACGCCCGGGATGCTGGGCAGGTTGTCGCTCGGGTCCCCGCGGAGGGCGGCGAAGTCCGGGTACTGCGCCGGCGTCAGCCCGTACTTGGCGGCCAGCTCGGCCGGCGTGAACCGGGTCATGTCGCTGATCCCGCGCCGGGTCATCAACACGGTGACCGCGTCGCTGACCAGCTGGTAGGCATCCCGGTCCCCGGTGACCACCAGGACGTCCATGCCCGCCGCCTCGGCCTCGGCGGCTAGGGTCGCGATCACATCGTCGGCCTCGTAGCCTTGGGCGCTCACCATCGGTACGGCTAGTGCCGCGAGCACCTCCTTTACCAGGCTTACCTGGCCGCGGAAGTCAGCGGGGGTCTCGCTGCGGGTGGCCTTGTACTCGGTGTACGCCTCGTGCCGGAAGGTCGGTCCGGACAGGTCGAAGGCGACCGCGACGTGGGTGGGCTTCTCCTGCGCCAAGACGTTGATGAGCATGCTGGTGAAGCCGTAGACGGCGTTGGTGGGCTGCCCGGTGGTGGTGGCGAAGTTCTCCACCGGCAGCGCGAAGAACGCTCGGTAGGCCAGCGAGTGTCCGTCGAGCAGGAGCAACCGCTGGCGCTGGTCCTGCGTCGGGCGGGCGGTGCCCGCCGCTGGTGCCGTGGCCACTTGCTGATTCTAGGGACGACGCCTTCCTCGGGAGGGGCGTCCTGGATCACCCACCCCTGCAAGTGGCTCAGTAGTTCTGGGAGACGCCGGCCCCGGCCGGCCTAGTTAGCACCACCACCCGAAGATCACCCGCCGCGCGGGCAGCCGACTCCGAGATGGGTCCGGTGGTCTCGCACTCAACATCCCCAAATTTGCGCCTCAGCCGACTAATTTTTGCATAGGGCTCGCTACGCTTCGTATTGGGGAGATGAGCATTGGACGACGCGCGCTGGACTCAGTGCACGCCGTCCGAGTTCGCCCGGGAACGGGCAGCGCTCACCTGGCTGCACACCATCCTGCCGAGCGGCGAGCCTTTCGCGCCTGGGCGAACGGCGAGTTTGTCGCCGGCGACGGTTCGGTCAACGAGGTCGACCTCGTCCTGATCACGCCACCGGCGTCAGCCTGGTCGAGATCAAGTCCTGGCGCCGGACTGTCCGGGGACGGTACGACGTGGCAGCAGGCGCACCGCGCTCCGGTGGACAATCCGGTCCGGCTCGTCAACAGGAAGGCTCGCAAGTTCAAGTCGCTGCTGCAGGCGACGCCCGCGATGCGCGGGCTGCGGGCGCCCTGGGTTGAGGGGATCGTCTTCCTCAGCAATCCCGAGCTCGACGTGGACGGGCTGGCCGAGCCCGGTCGAGCACACGTCTACGGCCGGTCACAACACCGCGGGCTGCCGGACCTGCTGGAGCACCTGCGCGGCGGCGGCTCCGTCGACGCCGCGTCCGGCCGCCGGCTTGCCCAGGCCGTCGAGCAGGCCGGCATCCGGCAGTCCCCGCGCGCCCGCCGGGTCGGCACCCTGCAGCTGGCCATGCCGGCGCTGCAGGAAGGGCCGGGGTAGCAAGACTTCCGGGCCCGGCACGAGCGGTTTCCCGATGATCCACCGCGCCGGGTGCGGATCTACCCGGTCGGCAGCGCGACCACGCCCGCCCAGCGCGGCAAGCTCGTCCGCGCCGCCGAGCGGGAGTACAAAGCCCTGCGCGGCATCGAGTTCCCCGGCATTTCCGCGCCCATCGACTTCGTCGAGCACGACCTCGGCTCGGCCCTGGTCTTCCCGTATGACGAGGGCTTCGTCGCGACCGCCGGGGCCGGTCATGGTCCCGGTGCGCCGGGTACTACTTCCAGCGGAAGTGGACGAGGACTCGACCGAAGTTGTCGGAGTCCTTCTCCACCCGGTGGTAGAGCGCCTTGATCTCCTTCTGGTCCAGGAACCGCAGCA
>JADGOU010000456.1 GCA_017882835.1 Frankiaceae bacterium
CGAACCGGGCCAGGGCGAAGTCCGGTGATCGTGTCGTGCCGGTGCGGGCCGAGGTGCTGTCTTGCTATGACCGCTACCTGCCCGAGCGGGCTGCCTGCCCGGCCGCTGAGGGCTGCGACTTCGTGCTGGTCAACCTCGCCCACTCACCGCTCGGGCAGCCGATGACCACCGACTCAGTGCGTAAATGGCTTTCCTTGTTGTCCACCCGCGCCGGGCTCGAGCGCAGGGCAACTCCGCACATGTTTCGGCACGCGACAGCGACGGAGTTGCTTGCCCGGGGCGCGTCGATCGATGTCGTCAAGGAGCTGCTGGGGCATTCCTCGATCCGCGCGACCGAGGTCTATCTGCATCCCGATGTCGATGCGTTGCGGGCTGCGGTGGACAGCCTCGGGCCAATCGATCTCGGAGAGGCGGCCCGGTGAAACCCGCGCGATCGGCAGCGCCGGGCATCATCACCGGGGCGGCCGGCGACCGGCTCACCGCTGCGATCAACTATCCGCTGCTCGTCGGCCTCGGCTGGGATCGGGCGACGCAGGTCTTGGCCCCGGACCGTGATCATCTGTTGCTGGGCTATCCGCTCTGCCGTGTCGCCGGCTGCGCGTTGGAGGCGTGGGATCCGGGTGGTCTGTGCACCGGCTGCCGGGACCGCTTCAAGGCCAGCGGGACGGGCGACGTCGAGGCCTTCTACGCCCGGGGGGCGCCGCGCGCGAACCGGTCGCGGGACCGGCGCTGCCGGGTCTGCCGGTTGCCCGGCTTCGAGCGACCCGTCGGCACCAACGACCTGTGCCTGAGCTGCGACGGGCAGCGCCGCCATCGCCACCAGAGCATTGCGGCCTACGTGGCAGGCGATGACACGTGGCCTGCGGCCACAGCCCGTGCCAGCCTGGGCACCTGCACGGCGGCGTGTTGTCAGCGGCTCGCCGCCCGACCCGGCTGCGGTCTGTGCGGCGCTCATAACAGCGCCTGGCGGCTGGCCGGATCACCGGAACTTGCCGCGTTCCGCCGAGCCGCCTCACCGTGCCGTGGTGATCGCACCGGCCGAGTGGCGCTGGCCGGGCTCGAGCCGAACGTGATCACCGAACTGCTTTACGGTGTGCAGGCGGCACTGGCCGAGGGGCGACGCGTCATGCCGACCACCCTGCGGCACGTGGCTGATCATCTGCGCCGTCGCGACCAGATCACCAGTGTCGCCGAGGCCATCGAGACCACCGCGCCGCGGACCCCGGTGCGGTGGTTCCTCACGTTCACCGCCGACCGGGTCGCGCTGGCTCGGGCGAGCGTGGAAACCGAGCAGGACAAGGATGTTTGGGATCTGCGGCTGTGGGGCGGCGCTGGCCGGTTGTCGTTCACCGGTGGCGGCATCTGCCATCGCACCGGTAGCCGCCCGAGCCGGCCGATCACCCAGGCGTGGCTGAAGGCGGCAGCCAAGGCGTGGGCAGCCGAGGCGCTGGTCAGCAAGAACGTCGGGATCGTGCGGGCGGTCATCGTCGCCGTCGGATTGTTCTCCGAGCACCTGGCACGACGCGCTGACGCCGGGGCCCACCCGGCCAGCTTGAGCCACCGCGACGTGGCCGACTTCCTGATCCGCCTGGCTCACATGGAACGGGCCGGCACCGTCTCCGGTGGTGTCCGGGTAACGACGCTGAACCTGGTGGCCCGTTTCCTACGCGACTGCCGGGAGATGGGCCTGACCCAACCCGGTGGCGTGCTCGCCGCGCTGCCCGCCGATGTGGTGCTGCGCCGCGCGGAGCGTCCCCGCGGGCTGCGCCGTGACGACGAGGTCGGCCGTGCGTTGCCCGAGACGGTGATCGGCCAGTTGCTCGACCCTGACAACCTGCAACGCCTGCAGCAGCAGGCCGGGTCGAGCGTGCGGGCGGCCGTCGAGCTCGCTGCCGGTGTCGGGCGGCGCACCGGCGAGCTGTGCTCGCTGCGCTTCGAGTGCCTGGACTACGACGAACACGTCGACGAGGACGGGCAACGCCGAACCAGCCCGGTGCTCGTGCACGACATGCCCAAGGTCGGCAAACACGGTTGCCGGCTGCCGATCCACGACCGGGAGGCGACCATCATCACCGCACAGCAGGCCCGGGTACGGGCAACGTTTCCCGACACGCCGACCGACCGGCTCGCGCTGTTCCCGCGGCCCCTGACCAACCCCGACGGCACCAAGGCCCTGGCGACTGCCCACCTGCAGCGCGCGATGCGGATCTGGGTCGCCGCGCTGCCCGACCTGGACGGGCCCGACCGCGGCGCCGACGGCCGCCTGTTGCCCTTTCCTCGCGACCGGGTGTTCCCTTACGCGTTCCGGCACACCTTTGCCCAACGTCACGCTGATGCCGGTACCCCCGTGGACACCCTCAAGGAGCTGCTCGGCCACGACACGGTCCGCACCACGCTCGGGTACTACCGTGTCGGAGCGAAACGCAAACGCGACGCCCAAGACCGCCTCGGCCCGCTGCAGATCGACGCCCGCGGCCGGCGGGTGCGCCCCGGGCTGAGCGTCTTGTCCGACACTGAGGCGGCCCGCGAGCAAGTCGGCCAAGTGGCGGTGCCGTTCGGGATCTGCACCGAACCCGCCAACGTCGCCGCTGGCGGGCACTCCTGTCCGTTCCGGCACCGTTGCACCGGCTGCGAGTACTTCCGCACCGACCCCTCCTACACCCCCGAGCTGCGCGGCTACCTCGCCCAG
>JADGOU010000457.1 GCA_017882835.1 Frankiaceae bacterium
TGAGCGCCGGCCCGATCACCCAGTTCAGCAGCAGCGACAGCCACAGCAGCCGCCGGTCCCCGGTGACGTGGCCCATCTCCTCGTAGCGGACCTTGGCCAACACCGGGTACATCATCAGCAGCAGGCCCAGCGCGATCGGCAGCGACGTCTGCCCGACCTTGACCGCGTCCAGCGCCGATTGGACGCCCGGGACGAGCCGGCCGAGGAGCAGCCCACCGGCCATCGCCGTGAGGATCCACACCGGCAGGAACCGGTCCAGGACCGACAGCTTCGCCAGCACCGCGGCCTCGTCGTGGTCATGGGCCTGCGCGGTCATCGTGGTCTCCGGGTGGGGTCGGTGCGCAACACGTGGCCGTCGGGAGGTGGGGTCGGTGAGGGCCGGTCAGCCGCGGGCCGGCTGCAGCTCGGTGAGCAGGGCTTCGACACGGCTGCGGATCTCATCCCGGATCGGGCGGACGGCCTCAACGCCTTTGCCGGCTGGGTCGGGGAGGTCCCAGTCGAGGTACCGCTTGCCGGGGAAGACCGGGCAGGTGTCCCCGCAGCCCATGGTGATGACCACGTCGCTGGCCTGGACCGCGTCGGTGGTGAGGAGCTTCGGGGTCTGCTCGGAGATGTCGATGCCGACCTCGTGCATGGCCTCGACGGCGGCCGAGTTGACCTGGTCGGTGGGCAGGCTGCCGGCGGAGCGCACCTCGACCGCGCCGGCGGCGAGGGTGGCGAGGAAACCAGCGGCCATCTGGGAGCGGCCGGCGTTGTGCACGCAGAGGAACAGCACGGCGGGCCTGTCGGACACGGGTCGACCTTCCGGTAGGGAACGCGGAGCACTGGGCAGCGCGGGGGCTGGTCAGGGGGCGGCGGCGGTGGGCACGAGCTCGGCGAGCAAGGCGTGGACGCGGCCGTCGATGTCGTCGCGGACCCGGCGGACCTCCTCGAGCGGGAGGTTCTGCGGGTCGGGCAGGTCCCAGTCGAGGTACCGCTTGCCGGGGTAGACCGGGCAGGCGTCGCCGCAGCCCATGGTGACCACGACGTCGGCGGCCTGCACGACGTCGTCGGTGAGCGGCTTGGGGAACTCCAGGGCCAGGTCCAGCCCGAGCTCACCCATCACCTCGACCACGGCGGGTTCCAGCTGCCCTGCGGGGATGGAGCCGGCCGAGCGGACGTGGATCCGCCCACCGGAGCGGGCGTGCAGCAGGGTGGCGGCCATCTGGGAGCGGCCGGCGTTGTGCACGCAGACGAACAGCACTTCCGGCGCGTCTTTCGGCGCGGCCCCCTTCGCCTGGGCCAGTGCGGTGAGCCGGTCGGTGGCGAAGCGCTGGGTCAGCACCACCAGGTGGGTGTGCACCCCGGCGGCGCTGCGCAGCAGCGCGGTGTAGGACTCGAACACGTACCGCTCGACGGTCTCCGGGGAGAACACCCCGGCGAAGCGGCCGGACAGCTCCGCCGCCAGCCGCCGCAGCATCCCCTGCGGCATCAGCAGTCCGGGCAGCGGCCCGTCACCCTGGGCTGCAGCGCCCGGGCCATCGGCGGCGGGTGGTGGCTGGTCGGTCATGATGGGCTCCCAGTCGAGGGCAGGGCGGTGGGACCGACGCGGGTCAGCAGGGCCGCTTCGGCGCTGGGGTGTGCCCGGCGGCGGCCAGTGACCCGAGCACCTCCCGGGCGGTGTCCAGCCCGCTCGGGCGCAGCCGGTAGTAGATGAACCGGCCGCACGGCTCGGTCTCGACCAGGCCGGCGTCGCGCAGCGTCCGGAGATGGTGCGACACCAGCGTCTGGCCCACGCCGAGGGCGTCCTGCAGGTGGCACACGCACAGCTGCTCGGCGGCCAGCAGGGTCAGGATGCGCAGCCGGCTCGGGTCGGCCACCACCTTCAGCACGTCCGCGACCTGCTCACCCGGCCGGACCGCGGCACCGACAGCGTCTGATACCTGCACGCGTTCATACCAGCGCACACGCATGCGAACGGTCAAGCCCGGCGGGAGTGAATATCAGCCGAACACCGCCGGACGCAACCGGGGCGCGCCACCGGCGGCGTCGGTGGCACTGGCCCGTTCAGCCTGCGCAGCAGACCGACCGTGGGGGCGATGCGCCGGTGGGAGCGGGGCTGCTGGTCGCGGCGGCGGGGACGGAACCGACGTCGGCGAGGTGCCCTCCAGCTCCCCGCCGGCGTCGGCGAGCACGGTGTAGACCTCCCAGCGCTCCCCGCCCGGCCCGGTGGCCACACCTTGTCCTGCAGCGTCCTGCAGCGCATAGCAGCAGGTGGTGCCCTCCTCGACCTGGGTAGGCAGCCCCGCCGCGGCGAGCCGGCGGGTGGCGGCGATGACCTCCGCGGTGGAAGTGACCTCCACGCCCAGGTGGTTGAGGCTGCCGCCGAAGCCCGGGCTTTCGATCAGGACCAGCTTCAGCGCTGGGTCGTCGAGGGCGAAGTTGGCGTACCCCGGGCGGCGCTCGGCCGGAACGGCGGAGAAGAGTCTCGAGCGCCCGGCGGCTGCCGGCGGACCCGTCGAAGGCGACCAGCGCGCGGGCGAACACGGCGCCATTGTGGTCCGGACAGCGCCTGTGGGGAAGAACCATCGGGCACCGAGAAGCAGCAGCGGGCCGACTCGATTATCGCGGACCTGCCACCCCATCAGCTCGACGAATCTCGCACTTCTTCGACGTGAACAAGGCGCTGGA
>JADGOU010000458.1 GCA_017882835.1 Frankiaceae bacterium
CTCGCCGTCATCTTCCAGCCGTTCGTGCAGGCCGACACTTCCGACTCTCGCAAGTACGGTGGCACTGGCCTGGGGCTGGCCATCAGCGGGCAGCTGGTCGCCCTCATGGGGAGTGACTGCGGCGTGTCTAGTCAACTGGGAGCCGGCAGCAGCTTCTGGTTCACCATCCGCGCCTCCGCCCCCGCCGACGCCAGGATGGCGGGCCACGCCCTGCCCGCGTCGGGCGGCATGGCCCCCAGCACAGTGCTGCTGGGCGCCCCCCCAGCGACTCCAGATGCGGGCCGACTGCTCTTGGCCGAGGACAATCTGATCAACCAGAAGGTCGCCGTGGCCGTGCTGACCAGCGGTGGGTACCGCGTGGACACCGTGCTGAACGGCGACCAGGCGGTGCAGGCGGCCGCCGCCCAGCGCTACGACGCCATCCTGATGGACTGCCAGATGCCGGAGCTGAATGGCTACGAGGCGACGGCGCCATTCGCGCCCAAGAAGGTCCCGGCCGACGCACTCCGATCATTGCGGTCACCGCCGCAGCGTGGCGGGAGGACCAGGAGCGCTGCCTCGCCGCGGGAATGGACAGCTATCTGGCCAAGCCAGTAAGCAAGGACGCGCCGCTGGCCCAAGTAGCCAGGTCGGTGCGCTCGGACCACTAGGGCCGCTCGAACCGCTAGCGGCCGCTTGGACCGCTAGGGCCGCTCGAACCACTAGGGCCGCTCGGACCACTGGGCGACCCAGTGACGGTGTAGTAGCTTCGCAAGGTGGTTGTCATCGATGGTGTAGAAATGGTGGACGTCCGCGGGGCGGCGCAGTTGGTCCGGCGGACTCCGGAAACAGTGCGCCGGTGGATCTGGTCGGGACGGCTGCCCGCTGTTCGCCGCGGCAATAGGCTTCTGGTCGCGCGGCAGGCGTTGGATGACCTCACCAGTAGCCGGACGACCACAGCCGGGCCGGAACTGTCGCTGCGCGCGTGGGCTGCACTGGCCGCCGACGAGTGCCGCGCCGCTGACCGCCGGCCTTCCGTCGGTAAGTCCGCTGCTGAGCTGGTGTTGGCGGGCCGACGCGACCGTACCGACGATCACCGGCCGACCGCCGGCGGTTGAAGATGCCGGTCGTCGACGCCAGCGTCGTCGTCGACTGGGTGGCGCCCGACGCTGATCCGTCCGGGCCGGCCATGCGCCTGCTTTCCCGGCTGGCGGCCGATGCCACCGAGGTGTTCGGTCCCCGACTACTCCTCGAAGAAGTGGCCAACGCCCTACTGACCGGCGTACGTCGAGGGCGTTGGAGCGGTGCCGAAGCCGACCGCAGCTTCGCGCTGTTGCGTCGCCTGCCGGTGCGCCTCGTGGACGCCCCTGGCGACCTCGATCGGGCGTGGGAGCTGTCGAGGCGGTACGACCATCACCCGGTCTACGACATGGTCTACGTCGCCCTCGCCGAACGCCTCGGCCGGCGGCTGGTCACCGCGGACGGCCACTTGCAGCGGCGGCTGGCGATGCTTGCTTTCGTCGTCTCCGCGGCGGAGTTTGGGTGAGCTGGGCCGTTGGTTCAGCTGGACACTGGGTCGGCCGGCAGATGTGGCGCCACTTCGGCGGCCGCATCCGCGCCGTACGCCGTCGACATCCGGGCCAGGAGGTCGGCCGGGCGCAGGTCGTACTCTTGGGTGCCGACCGTCTCCAGGACGAGGCCGGCGAGCAACGTGCCCACCTGGGCGGCGCGCTCGAAGCCCAGCTCCCAGGTCCGAGCTGCCAGAAACCCGGCTCGGAAGGCGTCGCCGACGCCGGTCGGGTCGGTGACCCGAACGTCCGGGGGCACTCCGACCTGCACCGCCCGCTCGTCCCGCCGCTCGACCAGCGCGCCGGCCGCGCCCAGCGTGGTCACGCGCACGTCCACCCGGGCCAGCACCTCCTCGCCGCTCCAGCCGGACTTCGACTCGATCAGCCCCCGCTCGTACTCGTTGGTGAACAGGTACGCCGCCCCGTCGACGAGGTCGCGGATGGCGTCGTCGTCCAGCGAGGAGAGCTGCTGCGACGGGTCGGCGACGAACGGATATCCTCGGTCCCGGCACTCCTGGGTGTGGCGCACCATCGCCACCGGGTCGTTCGGACTCACCACCACGAGGTCGAAGCCACCCACCCGGTCGGCGATCGGGCCGAGCTCGATCTCCCGCGCCTCGGCCATCGCGCCGGCGTAGAACGACGCGATCTGGTTCTGTTGCTGATCCGTCGTACAGACGAAGCGGGCGGTGTGTCGCAGGTCGGAGACGTGCACGCTTGCGGTGTCGACGCCGTGGCGCTCCAGCCAGGCCCGGTACTCCGCGAAGTCAGCACCGACGGCCCCGACCAGCACCGGGCGCAGGCCCAGTCGGGCCAGGCCATAACTGATGTTAGCCGCCACTCCCCCGCGGCGAACGTCGAGGTCGTCGACCAGGAACGACAGCGAGACCCGGTGCAGCTGGTCGGGCAGCAGGTGGTCGGAAAACCGTCCCGGAAACGACATCAGGTGGTCGGTCGCGATGGACCCGGTTACGGCAAGGGGCACAACAGCTGACTCCTCACGGGGGTGAGGGTCAGCCTATCTGCGAGCAGCGTCGCGGCTCATCTCATCCTGGAACGGTCCACCGCTGATCGGCAACTGCGATCGACGACAGCACCCGTCGCGGTGCTGGCGGGC
>JADGOU010000459.1 GCA_017882835.1 Frankiaceae bacterium
CTAGCCTCTGCGCCTCCGGTGCGCCGCTTGGTGAGGACGAATGGTAAAGATCGATCACGTCATCGTGCTGGTCCTGGAGAACCGGTCGTTCGACCATCTGCTCGGCTACCTGGACCACTCTCAGGCCGAGCGGTTCGACGGGCTGGGACGAGGCGGCCCCTACACCAACCCAGGCTGGGCAAACGGGCCGGCGGTGCCGGCCAGCAGTACCGGCAAGAGGGTGCTGCCGGTGGACCCGGACCACTCGCACGACGCGGTGATGGAACAGCTCGGGCTGGCCAGCGGGGCATCTGGCGAGCCCACCAACAGCGGCTTCGTGACCAGCTACGAACGGAAGGGCCGCGGGCTGGCGCCGGCAACCTTCGGCGGCCTGCTCGGCAGGCTTGTCGCCGGGTTGACCGCACCGCGCGGGTCCGGCAAGCCCGGCATCACCGCCCGGGGTCCGCTGGCGATGCGCTGTCAGCCCCCCGAGCACGTGCCGGTGCTGAGCACCCTGGCCCGCGAGTTCGCCGTGTGCCAGCGGTGGTTCTGCTCGGTGCCCGGGGAGACCTGGCCGAACCGCAACTTCCTGCACGCCGCCACCTCGGACGGCGAAACGAACATCGACATCCGTTTCTACCAGGACAAGACCATCTTCGAGCAGCTGGAGGACCATCACCAGAGCTGGCACATCTACCACGACGACACCCCGCAGGTGTGGGCGTTCAACAAGCTGTGGGACACCCCGGCTCGGCACGCCAACTGGTATCCGCTGGCCCGGTTCTTCGAGCACGTCGCGGACGGCGCGCTGCCGAGCTACGCGTTCCTCGAGCCGAACCACCGGCCGCCGCTGCACACTCCCGACCACGACCCGCGGCTCGGCGGCACTCCCGATCTGAGCAACAGCCAGCACCCGGGGAACAACGTCGTCCCGAACGAGCAATACGACGGCTACAACGAGGGCACGGACACCGACTTCCAGCGCGCCGAGGCCCTGATCGCCACCGTCTACGAGGCGTTGCGCGACCGGCCCGAGCTGTTCGAACGCTGCCTGCTGTTAGTCACCTACGACGAGCACGGCGGCCTGTACGACCACGTTCCCCCGCCCCGCACGGTCGCCCCCGGGGACCCGCAAGCCCTGCCCGCCCGGCTGCTGCACCGGCTGCTGCACCGCAACACCACCCCGTTCGACTTCACCCGGCTCGGCCCGCGGGTCCCGGCGGTCGTGGTCTCCCCGTACATCGCCTCGGGCACCATCGACACCACAGTGCGGGACCACGCCTGCGTCTCGGCCACGCTGCGCGCCCTGTTCGCCCCGGACGCCGGCCCGCTGACCCGCCGGGACCGGGCGGCCGAGCCGTTCCACACGGTGCTCAACCTGGCCGCCCCCCGGCGGGGCGACCTGCCCAACCTGTCGGCCTACACCCGGCCGGCCGACCAGGTCGGAGTGCTGACCGGCACCACCGCCCCGCTCACCGCTACCAGCCCGGCCGAGGACCCGAGAGCCGCCGCCCCGGAGCCGGCGTTCTACCGGGACTTCGTTCGGCTGGCCAAGCAAGTGCAAACCCACCTCGAGCAGGTCGGTGAACCCGAGGTGGCCGCGGTGACCGCGCAGAAACCACCGTTCGCCCAGGCCGCGGAGATCAGCGAGCAGTTCGCCATGGCCGCGCACCGGCACCGCCACCCCGACCAGGCCGCGCACTAATCATTCGCCCTACCCACCCGGCGGGGACGCCAAGGGCGCCGGCGGGAAGCGAGGAGCTGGCATGAGCATCCGATCCCTGACGATGTTGGCCGTCGCCCGGGACAAGGCGGCGCCGTCCGCTCCAGCCGGCGGCGGTGGCGGGGAAGCCGCCGTCGCCGCCCCGGACGGCACGGTGGCGGGCCGGCCCGCCGGCCAGCCGGCCGCCCAAGGCGGCGTGCCGCAGCAGTTTGCGGACGTGCTGACCAGCGCGATCCCCACCGAACCGCTCACCGCGTACACCGCGCTGATCGGTGTCGCGGTCGGCGCCGCCGACCCCCTCCACCCCCGCGCCTACCTGCCGTTCCGCTGGGGGGCCTACGGCGTGTTCCTGGGCGTGACCGCGGCCGCGGTCTGGGTGGCCTACCTGCGGAAATCCCGCGGCCCGCAAGGTCCGCGGGACCCGGTGAACCGGCGGAGCGTGCCGCTGGCCGAGCTGCTCTCCGCGTTGGTCGCCGCTGGGGCATGGGGGCTGGCCATGCCGGGCAGCGCCTTCAACATCCAGATCGGTGGCACCACTCGGGTGCTCGCCACCGCCAGCATCGTCATCGGCGCCGCCGCGCTGCTCACCCTGCTGTTCGCGCCACAGCTCAAGTCGGGAACCAAGACACCCGGAGAGTGATCAGCGCAGTGCACCGTCCGACCTGTGCGCCGACGGCGGGTCGCGTCCGGTGGCGTGGTGGATGAGGACGGCATCACGTGATCTGAACCGCCCCGGCGTGTCCGGAGACTCATGATGTTGGGACCAGCGCCTCGGTGAGGCCTGGGTGTGTTGACGGTGGTGGACCTGCTCTGACTCGACCCGCTCGGTAGAGCTCGTCGACCTGACCTCTCAGAGCCGGGGCCACATTCTCAGCCGCGTCGTTCAGCTCCGCGCGCGCCGGTACTCATCTCCCTGCCGGTCTGTTGCGCGGACCGCAGCGCGGTCAGCCGGGTCTG
>JADGOU010000460.1 GCA_017882835.1 Frankiaceae bacterium
AGGGCATCCACGACGTACGACGTGCCCTGGTGCAGGTAGACGGCGCCGCGGTGGACGGCCGTGTGCGCCGCAGTCGCGTCCACCGTGCCCAGCAGCCGGCCGGTGGCCGACTCGACGACCCGCACCGGAGCCCCGCCCGTCCCCCGGATGTCGGCGAGGTCGGTGGCGCGCTCGCGGCGGGTCCAGTACCAGCCGGTGGGCCGATGGCGCAGCAGGCCGCGGCGCACCAGGTCCGCCAGCATCGCTTCGCTCGCCTCCGTCCCGAACAGCGCCAGGTCGGCATGGGTCAGCGGCAGCTCGGCGGCCGCGCAGCACAGGTGTGGTCCGAGGATGTAGGGGTTGGCCGGGTCGGTCACGGTGGCCTCCACCGGCCGACCGAATACGGCGTCGGGGTGGTGCACCAGGTAGGTGTCCAGCGGGTCGTCCCGGGCGACGAAGATCGCCAGTGCCTCCTGTCCGGCTCGGCCCGCGCGGCCCGCCTGCTGCCAGACCGAGGCCAGCGTGCCGGGATAGCCGGCCAGGATGACGGCGTCCAGGCCGGCGATGTCCACGCCCAGCTCGAGGGCGTTGGTCGCCGCTACCCCGAGCAAGGCCCCCGACTGCAGCCGCGCCTCCAGGTCGCGGCGCTCCTCGGGGAGGTAGCCCGCCCGGTACGCCGCCAGCCGACCGAGCAGCGCCGGGTCCACCTCGGCGACCGCCCGCTTGGCGGCCAGCGCGGCCACTTCCGCGCCCCGCCGGGAGCGCACGAACGCCAGCGTTCGTGCGCCCTCGACCACCAGGTCGGCCAGGATGTCCGCAGTTTCGGCCAGCGCGGAGCGTCGCACCGGGGCACCGTGCTCGCCGGTCAGGTCGGTCAGCGGTGGCTCCCAGAGGGCGAACTCGGTGGCTCCACGCGGCGACGCGTCGTCGGTGATCTCGACTACGTCGAGCCCGGTCAGCCGGGTCGCCGACTCGGCTGGCCCGGACACCGTCGCCGAGGCGAGCACGAAGGTCGGATTGGCGCCGTACCGGGCACAGATCCGGCGCAGCCGCCGCAGCACATGGGCCACATGCGAGCCGAACACGCCCCGGTACCCGTGGCACTCGTCCACCACGACGTACCGCAGTCGGCGCAGGAACCTCGCCCACCGGCTGTGCCCGGGGAGTACGCCGCGGTGCAGCATGTCGGGATTGGTCAGCACCAGGTTGGCGTGGGCGCGCACCCAGTCCCGCTCCGCGGCCGGGGTGTCCCCGTCGTAGGTCGCGGCCCGCACCTGGGTCAGCGCCAGCCGGCGGATGCTGCGCAGCTGGTCGCTGGCCAGCGCCTTGGTCGGGGCGAGGTAGAGCGCCGTGGACCGCTCGCCGGTGACCACGGCCGAGAGCACGGGCAGCAGGTAGGCCAGCGACTTCCCCGACGCCGTCCCGGTGGACACCACCACCGATGTGCCGGCGTGCGCCAGTTCGGCGGCGGCGGCTTGGTGCGCCCAGGGCGCCAGCACGCCGCGAGCCCTCAACCGGTCGATGACCAGCTCGGGCACCCAGTCCGGCCAGGCGGCCGTGCGTCCGGCCCGAGCCGGCACCCGTTCGAGGTGGGTGACCCGCTCCCGTCGGCCCGCGGGCGCGGTGAGCCGGTCGAGCAGTATCGACGCGGCTGAGTGGTCCGCCGGCGCGGCGGAGGCGGATGCAGGCACGACAGCCGAAGTCTGGCACGCTGGTACGACGAACTCTGCCAACGCTTGCCGCACGCCGCCGGGTGTCCCGCCGACAGCTGGCTCAGCGGGGTACGCCGGCTGGGTCGACGGGGCTGCGCTGGGTCGGCCCGGTCCGCTGCGTCGGCCACGGTGTAGCCGAGCGGCTTCGGCTCCAAGGAGCCGGCCCGAACGCTGCGGCTAGTCTCTGCTGAGCCGGTGGGAGCCGAGCCGGTGGGAGCCGGGCCGTTGGAAGCAGCCGGGCCGGTGCGAGCTGGGCGCCCGCAAGCCGCCCGGCTCGGGCATGGTCACCATCGCACGGACGCTGACGCTGGAGGATGAGTGGACCTGTCCCTGTCGACCCGGACCGAGGGCGACCGAACAGTGGTCGTCGTGGGCGGCGAGATCGACGTCTACACTGCGCCAAAATTGCGGGAGCAGCTGATCGACCTGGTCAGCAGCGGGATGTATGACTTGGTGGTGGACATGGAAGGCGTGGACTTCCTGGACTCGACCGGACTGGGGGTGCTCGTCGGCGGTCTCAAGCGGGTTCGGGCGCATGAGGGATCGCTGCGGCTGGTATGCACCCAAGAGCGCATCTTGAAGATCTTTCGCATCACCGGTCTGACGAAGGTCTTTCCAATCTATGCCTCGGTTGAGGATGCCGTCGCGGCCACGGACTGAGTCGGGCCCACCCGCCCCCATTACCCCGGCCGGGTTGACACCGCCAGGACAGGGGAAGTTCCCGATGACATGGCAACTGTCGAAGTGCGGTTCAGCGCCCTGCCCGGGCACGTGCGGACGGGGCGCCTGATCGCGGCAGCGGTTGCCCGCCGGTCTGGGATGCCTGAAGGGGGGCTGGACGACCTGCGACTGGCGGTCGGGGAGGCCTGCGCCCGGGCCGTCGACCGGCACCGACGAGCGGCCGCCGACCAACCGGTGACCATGCTGCTCAGTGCTGATGACGCGTGCTTCACCGTCACGGT
>JADGOU010000461.1 GCA_017882835.1 Frankiaceae bacterium
GGGGCTCCGACTCGGGAGTTTTCCCTTTGCTCATAAGCTGCGGTAGACCGCCGAACGGGCCACGAGGTCGTCGTGCGCTTCTTTCCGTCGTCTAGAGCCGTCGGTGCCGCTCAGCAGCGGAGTGCGGTAACGCCAGCGTCATGTGCCGGGCACTGGCGTACACCCGAGAGGTCCGTAGTGCAGCTGGCCTCTGTCGACCGCCTGGCGCGCAGTTCGGGACGATGCGGTCCTGGCGGCAAACGCTCACGGCAACGCCACCGGGCACCCAGGCTGGGGCCAGGCCCCCGTGGCGTCAATGCTGCCGGACTGGTCAGTGGTCCGTCGGGGCCGACACTCGCTCCAACTGGCGTAGAGAATCGCTGCTGTCCTGATTGTCTCCCGCTGGCTACCTCAGGCATCCAAGACCCGCAGTGCTGCGAGGGAGGAAGCTCCTATGGTCCAGGAAGTGACGGGTGTGATCGCGCGCAGCAAGGGTGCGCCGGTCGAGTCGGTGACCGTCCGCGTGCCGGCGCCGGGCCCGGGTGAGGCCGTCGTACGAATCCAGGCCTGCGGCGTCTGCCATACCGACCTGCACTACCGGGAAGGCGCGATCAGTGACGACTTCCCGTTCCTGCTCGGGCACGAGGCGGCGGGGGTCGTCGAGAGCGTGGGGCAGGGAGTCAGCGAGGTCTCACCGGGAGACTTCGTGGTGCTGAACTGGCGTGCCGTGTGCGGGCAGTGCCGGGCCTGCCGTCGCGGTGAACCGTGGTACTGCTTCGACACCGGCAACGCCCACCAGCCCATGACTCTGGCCGACGGGACGCCGCTGTCACCGGCACTCGGGATCGGCGCTTTCGTCGAGAAGACGCTCGTGGCGGCGGGGCAGTGCACGAAGGTCGATCCGGCGGTGAAGCCGGAGGTTGCTGGCCTGCTCGGCTGCGGTGTCATGGCCGGGCTGGGAGCCGCGTTGAACACCGCGGCGGTACGTCGCGGCGAGACGGTGGCGGTGATCGGCTGCGGTGGGGTCGGCGACGCCGCCATCCTGGGCGCCAGCTTCGCCGGTGCTCGCACGGTGGTAGCCGTCGACGTCGACGACCGCAAGTTGCAAGCCGCAAGGCAGCTCGGCGCGACCCACGCCGTCAACTCGACCCAGGTCGACCCGGTCGATGCGATCCGCGAGCTGACCGACGGTTTCGGCGCGGACGTCGTGATCGAGGCGGTTGGCCGGCCGGACACCTACCTCCAGGCGTTCTACGCCCGGGATCTGGCCGGTCGGCTGGTTCTGGTCGGTGTGCCGACACCCGAGATGACGCTTCAGGTGCCGCTGATCGACGTGTTCGCCCGCGGCGGGTCGCTGAAGTCGTCGTGGTACGGCGACTGCCTGCCCGCACGCGACTTCCCGATGCTTGTCGACCTGCATCTGCAAGGCCGGCTTCCGCTGGAGAAGTTCGTCTCGGAAGTGATCGGGCTCGGCGACGTCGAGGACGGTTTCGCCAGGATGCGCGCCGGCGAGGTGCTGCGGTCCGTGGTCGTGCTGTGATGACCGTCCGCATCGACAGAATCGTCACCTCGGGCGTGTTCTCGCTGGATGGTCAGGACTTCGCCGTCGACAACAACGTGTGGCTCATCGGGAACGACAGGGAGGTACTCGTCATCGACGCCGCACACGACGCGGAGGCGATCCTCGAGGCCGTCGGTTCACGCACCGTGAAGGCCATCGTGTCGACCCACGGGCACAACGATCACGTCAATGCCGCGCCGGACGTCGCCCGAGCGACCGGCGCGCCGGTGCTCCTTCACCGCGACGACCTGATGCTGTGGCAGATGACCCATCCGAACCGTCCGCCTGACGAGGAACTTACGGACGGTGACGTGCTCTCCGTAGCGGGCAGCGAGCTGAGGGTGCTGCATACGCCCGGCCACTCGCCGGGCGGGGTGTGTCTGTACGCCGCAGACCTCGCCACCGTCTTCTCCGGCGACACCCTCTTCAAGGGCGGACCCGGTGCGACCGGACGGTCCTACTCCGACTTGAGGACCCTTCTCGCCTCGATCCGACGACAGTTGCTGACGCTGCCGCGGCAAACCGTCGTCAGGACCGGCCACGGCGATAACACGCGTATCGATGCGGAGGCGGCAGACGAGTTGGCACGCCGAGGCTCCTAGTTAGGGCGGGTCGCGGAGCGGGCGGAGGCCGGTGCGACCGAGTTCCCGGTCGACGTCTGTCGATGAGTTGTGCCAGGATGACATGGGTATAGACGGACGTCGATGGATTAGGAGGATGGGATGAGCGACCTGCGGGACCAGGTGCGCGACCGCTACGCGGCCGCGGCGACCGCCGTCGCGGGCGGCACCTCGGCGTGCTGCGCGGAGAGCGCGGCGGACGCCTCGTGTTGCGCGCCGGAGGGGGTCGCGGTCGACGAGGGCTTCGGCGCCGAGCTGTACTCCTCGGACGAACGGGCGGGGCTGCCCGCGGAGGCGGTGCTCGCCAGCCTCGGCTGCGGCAACCCGCTCGCGGTCGCCGACCTGCGGGAAGGCGAGGTGGTGCTCGACCTCGGCTCCGGCGGCGGGATCGACGTGCTGCTCTCCGCCCGCCGGGTCGGACCGGAGGGCAAGGCCTACGGCCTGGACATGACCGAGGAGATGCTCGCCCTCGCCCGGACCAACGCC
>JADGOU010000462.1 GCA_017882835.1 Frankiaceae bacterium
CCAGAGGAGCCGTTATGCCATCTGTGCCCGCGGCCGAGGAGCGGTTCAACACCACCCGAGCCGTCCACCTGGCATCAGTTGCCGCCCTGGGCGGGTTCATGTTCGGGTTCGACACCGCCGTCATCAACGGTGCTGTCACCGCGTTGCGCAAGGACTTCGCGATGGGGTCCGGGCTGACCGGCTTCTCGGTGGCGTCGGCGCTGCTCGGCGCCGCCCTGGGCGCCTGGGCGGCAGGACAGCTCGCGAACCGATACGGGCGCATCAAGGTGATGGTGGGCGCCGGCCTGCTGTTCGTCGCCAGCGCGATCGGCACGGGTCTGGCAGGTGGCCCGGTGACCCTGATCCTCTGGCGGGTCATCGGTGGAATGGGTGTGGGGGCCGCATCCGTCATCGCTCCGGCCTACATCGCCGAGATCTCCCCGGCGTCCATCCGAGGGCGGCTCGGCTCGCTGCAGCAGCTCGCCATTGTGACCGGCATCTTCGTGGCTCTACTCAGCGACTACGCCTTGGCGGAAGCCGCCGGCGGTGCCAGCGCCGAGCTGTGGTTCGGCCAGGCGGCGTGGAGATGGATGTTCTTCACCATGCTGGTGCCCGGCCTGGCATATTCCGTTCTCTCCCTGACGATACCGGAGTCCCCCCGCTACCTCGTCGCCAAGGGCGACTCCGTAAGAGCCCGGCAGGTTCTTTCGGAGGTCCTCACCAGTGGCGTCTCGGAGCGGATGGCCGAGATTCAGCGGACCGTGGACACCGAGAGCAAGACCCGGCCCGATTTCTCCGACCTACGGGGCCCGTTCCTGGGCCTGCTCCCCATCGTCTGGGTCGGGATCATGCTGTCAGTCTTCCAGCAGGCGGTTGGCATCAACGTGATCTTTTACTACAGCGCCGCGCTGTGGCAGCAGGTCGGGTTCAGTGAGTCCGACTCCTTGAAGATCACAGTTATCACCTCCATCATCAACATCCTCGTGACGGTGGTGGCGATAACAACGATCGACAAGGTCGGTCGGCGCGTGCTGCTGCTCGTGGGCTCCGCCGGGATGGCGGTCAGCCTGGGCACTCTCGCCGTGGTGTTCGGCGCCGCGAAGGTCGTCGACGGGAATCCGGTCCTGGGCGACAACGCCGGACTGATCGCTCTGCTCGCGGCCAACCTCTTCGTGGTCTTCTTCGGGGTCTCATGGGGCCCGGTCGTGTGGGTCCTGCTCGGGGAGATGTTCAGCAACCGCATCCGCGCGGGCGCGCTGGGTCTGGCCGCGGCCGCCCAGTGGGTCAGCAACTTCATCATCTCGCAGAGCTTCCCCATGTTGGCCAGCATCGGCCTGTGGCTCGCGTACGGCCTGTACACCGCCTTCGCCGTCGCGTCGTTCCTGTTCGTCGCCAAGAGCGTGCGCGAGACGAAGGGCCGCCAGCTCGAGGACATGGAGACCCAGGCGGCCGCAGCAGCGGAATGACCGCCACGCCCTCCGCCGACGCCGCGCCCTCGTCCAGCGCTAGCCGCCGGTGGCGCTCACATAGCTCACCGGGAGGTTGAACTTGCGCTCGACCCGACTCGGCAGGTCCTGGCGTAGCCACCGCGACCACCGAGCGGGCAACGTCGAGACGAGGATCTCGTCGAAGTGGCGGCGTGTCAGGGACTGCTCGATCGCCCGCATGGGATCGAGGTCGCCCACCTCGCCGTCCGCCACCGCCCCCGTTGCGCGAAGCCGATCCAGCGCGGCGTCGAGCCTGGCCTGAGCCAGCGCGCGTCCTTGCTCAGCAGAGGCCGGCACCGCCACCGGCACACCTCCCATCGGCGGCAGGCTGGGGGACACCAGATCCTTCGCCGGGGTCGCCGGCACGAGAACCCAGAACTCGCAGGGTCCAGCCGCCATCCGATCGCGTACGGACTTCGCCAGCTCGTCGCCCCCCAGCGTCTGGTTGGCTACTACCAGGTAGCGACGCACGATCTCACCTCCAGTGCCCCGATCAGTTGCGCCACACCACCCACCGCGCATGGTATGGGCGAAGGTGACCGAGGGTCGTGTCCCACCCTCGGTGCAAATGACGACGGATGTAGGTTCTTTGCGATCATTGACAAGAATCTCGGGAAGACGGCGGGACGGGCTGCGCACGCTGCTCACCCGCAAGACCCCGCCGAAGGGCACCGCCGGCTTCGTGGCCGCCACCCTGGCCGACCACGCCGAGATCGTCGCCCAGGTCGGCGGCAACCACCTGGCCGCCGACCCGCTGGGCTGTGAGGCGGCGACCTACGGCCGCAGCGCCGGCATTGCCGCGCTGGTCGAGGCGGCCAGCGACGCCCGCGCCCAGGTCCTCACGCTCGCGCTGGTCCTGGCCGGCTACGAGTACGCCACCGACGTCAACTCCTGGCGCCGGGTCGACCCGGCAACCCGCCGCTACCTGCGCTTCCTGGCCGACTGCGGGTACACCCTGTCGACGTGGAGCGCCGCGCCTGCGGCCAGGACGCGACCGCCGGCAGCGACCCGGCGGAGCCCGCCGCGTAGACGGCCCGTGAGGACCATGGGCGGGAAAAGTCCCGATAGACCTCGCCGTGCCACATAGGTTGATCGTTTGTGCCGTCGGGGTTCCTGTCAGCGGAGCAGGTGGCTGCCTACGGCCGGTATGCGGCTGAGGAGCCG
>JADGOU010000463.1 GCA_017882835.1 Frankiaceae bacterium
TCCTGCGCCTGCAGCATCGTCCCCATGGCACCGTCAGCGACGAGGACACGGGTACCAAGGACAGAGCGCAGGGATGTCACCCGCGAAAGGATACGTGGTTCGGCCGCGTCAGGGCTTCCGATTCCAGTCCGGCCCGTCAGCCCTTGGCAGCCACCCGCTTGCGCCAGATCAGCATCACCGCCGCCGCGACGGCAATCGCGGAGATTGCGATCACCCCACCCACCAGGCTGTTGGTGGACGTGCTGCTGGCGGCGCGCGGAGCGATAACCGACGCCGAGTCGCTCGGAGCCGTGCTGAGGGCCGCAGACTCGACCCCGCTGGCACTGGCCTCCGTGGAGGAGGCATCCGTCGCTGTCGATCCGGTGGCGACGGCTGCCGTCGTCTGGGTGACCGCCCCGGTCGTCGTTGCACGGGCCGCGACTGTCGTCTTCGCCGTTGTTGCCGGAGCCGGGGCTGTAGTGGCTGGCCCCTGCGTGGTCGCGGTCTGCTTGGGAGGAGCGACTCCCGGGGGGACGTATCCGCCGTTGACCGGTTGGTACCGCCAGCCCTCCGCATCCACGGCGGTCGGATAGTACGACGCCGGGCCGACGTTCGAGTAGGACCAGCTGGAATAGCTGCCGTCGGGCTGGCGGGTGGCGTGCCAGTAGGACCAGTAGTTCTCCTGGACATTCGGCCTCGTGGGGACCCCGTTGATCCTCACGATCAGGCCGGCGTCGAGCGTGAGGGCGAAGCCGGCGCTGCGCAGGGCGGCCGTCCCGGTGCTGTAGCTGCCCGCACAGGCTGTCGCCGTACCGCCGAGGGCGCCGTAGTCGACGACCACCCACACCCCAGCGCAGCTTGAGGCTTGCGGTGCGGGAAGAGCGTGGGCCGGCGTGGCGTACGACCAGAGGCAGGTCAGCATCGCGACGACGCTGAGAAGCAGCCTGACGATGATCTGGCCTTGCCCCCGCGAACCTCTGCCGTTGACAGACACGGTCGTCACGCCTGACGCTGCCGCCGGCGCAGCACCAGCACGCCTGCCCCGACCACGAGCATCGAGACTGCCAGCGCACCGATTGGACCGTCGTCGGGGCTTCCGGTGTCGGCAAGCGTCGAAGCGCCCGTGCCGGCCGTGATGCTCACCGTGGGGTCTGTGGTCGTCGCGGCGCATCGCAGCATCGACACCGTCACCAGGTTCGAGCCAGCGAGGAGCCACATGGCATCAGCGGTGGCCATGACGTTCGAGGTCGTGCTTTCGAGCGAAGCCGGGAAACCGCCGTCGGCCAGCTGCACGGACCGGAGCCAGGAGGCAGCATTGCCGGAACTCGTCCCAGCGAACTCCAGACCGGAGCCCAGGATGCCGGTGCTGTCCACCGGCGAGTACGGGTTCGGCCAATAGCCGGCGCCGGTCTGCTCGGACAGAGCCCACGCGATCGCCTGGGCGATCACCTTGCTGTCGCCGTGCGCCGCGGACAGGGCCTCGACCGCGAGCCCTGTCGTGTCGTAGTCGGGGTAGAACGTGCCGGAGTACGTGTAGCCGAACGCGCCGCTGGGGTCCTGCCCTGCGACGAGGTTCGCCAACACGGCGGCAGGAACGGGCTGTCCGGCGCGCACGTACGCGATGACCGCGAGCGACTGGGCGTACGACGACGCGTACGCGCCGACCTGGCCGTCCTTCTGGGTTCCCGCGGCGATCAGCGGGAAGAGGTTCAGACCCCCGAAGCTGGCCGGGTCCTCCCCGACCGCCATCGCGAAGATCGCCAGGTTCGCCGCGCGTACGGGGTCGTTGCCGACGTAGTCAACCGCCTGCTGCTTGATGCTGGCGAGCAGCGAGGCCATGGCCGTCGAGTAGTCGCAGGACCGCGCCGCGGACAACGCAAGTGCGGCGCTGACAAACGTGCCGGTGCCGTCGTCGGCCGTCGGCAGGTTCCCGCTCAGATAACTGGCGGCCCGCATTACGGGCGTGGGATCCGTTGTCGCGGCCGCGGTCACACGCGCACCCGACCCACTCGACGTCGAGGGAGTGCTCGACGTCGTGCCCGCGGAGGTGGCGGGGGCACTGCTCGACGTCGTGCTCGCGGACGTGGCGAGGGCACTGCTCGACGCCGTGCCCGCCGACGTGGCGAGGGCACTGCTCGACGCCGTGCCCGCCGACGTGGCGAGGGCACTGCTCGACGCCGGCGCGCTGCTTGACGAGGGCGTTGGGGTCGGGGCGGAATGTGCGGGTAAGGCCAGCAGACCGAAGAAGGCGAGCGCGGCCGCAGTCCCGACGGCAAGGGCTCGCTTGAGGTTGGCGGTCATCCAGGATGTCCTTTCATGCGGGCACCCAGGCGATCCGGCCAAACGAGCTTGTCCGGCTCAACCCCGTATGCCGCGACGGGTTTCGATGAGCCAGAACCAGGCGGGCATTCCGACTTGGACTCAAGAGTCCTTACGGCTGCGGGTCAGTCCCGGACTTGCACCGGGTTCCCCCACGGGGTTCAGGTGGTGCTCACCCTATCCCACGCGATCGTCGCCGCCCCCAGAGACGCCCGCCAGGATGGCCGCGGCGTCCAGTGCGGCCAAGAGCGCGGTACCGCGGGTCGCGTGCCCCCATCCACGGATGTCGTGCTCCTCCCCCGCGAGCGTGTCGGCGCTGTACAG
>JADGOU010000464.1 GCA_017882835.1 Frankiaceae bacterium
AAGCCCCGCCGGATCATGATCACTCCGGAGCTGCCCAAGACCCGCTCCGGCAAGCTCATGCGACGGTTACTCCGAGACGTCGCGGAGAACCGGGCGCTCGGAGACGTCACCACCCTGGCCGACCCCATGGTGATCAATGCGATCGACGAGCGGATGCCCGGCGGTGGTCGGGCCGGTGAACCGTGAACCTCAGCACGCTTCCCTCCGGGTCGCGTAGTTGGAATCCCCGTCCTTTCAGGGCGGGGAGGATGTCAAGTCCTGTTCACCTCGCCCACCGCCTTACGCGGGCGTCAAGGGAGCGTGCGGCGTCAGCACGTCCCGCGAGAGGTAGCTTTCCCGGACCCCCAGGAAGATGCCGTAAACACACGCGCTCATACCGTGACCGGTACCTGCCGCGACCGCTTCGACGAAAAGCGGGGCATGATCGGGTGCGAAGGCGCGCGAGTGCCGGCGTCGTGGTGGTCGCACCGGCGCGGCTGGGGGAGGCCGGTGGTGTGCGCTCGCGCCGCGGCCGGCGGCCGTGCTCGCCTGAGGCTTTCGGTCGGGATGAAGTTTGGCAGGCTGCTACCCGAACCCGGCATGAGGACGGAACCGCAAACCAAGGAGGACCACGAGCAGCCGTCATTGAGATGCAGCGCCGGGACACACCGATCGGCTGAGTACTTGCGCAAACGCGATGGCGCGGCCGGGCCGCGCTGCTCGCGGCTCGGGTACCGCAGAGCACCGTGACCGGCGTCGTCGCGGTTAACCGGCGCGATCGTGAGAGAGGGCCAGCGCCGTGGCGGCGGTAGCGAGCAGGCCGCCCGCGCCGGCGACGACGAAGGTGGTGCGGGGGGAGGTCACGTCGAGGAGCAGCGCGCCGAGCAAGTAGCTGACGCCGGCGGCGACCCCGACGGCTCCGTAGAGGTTGCCGAAGGCGCGGGCCAGCAGGTGCGGCGGGACCCGGCGTTGGAACAGCGTGTTGCTGGCGACGTCGATGGCGCTCAACCCGACACCCCGCACGGCCTGCAGGCCGAACGCGGCTGCCACCGCCCAGGCCAGGCCGGTGAGCAGGTTCCCGATGCTGCTGACCGCGAATCCCAGCAGCAGCAACAGAGCGGCCGGGACCCGCACGGCGTGCCGAGCGAGGAGCGCGTACCCGGTCAGCAGGCCGATGCCGACGGCGCCGTAGAGCAGCGCGGTAGCGGACTGGCTGCCGCCCAGGTCGTCCCGGGTGAGGAAGACCAGCGCGACATCATCGACACCGTTGAATGCCACAACCGCCAAGAATCCGAGGGTCACAATCCGCAAGACCTTCTCCGTCCACAGGTACCGCAGCCCGACTCGGGCGTCGGCCCGGAACGACGTTCTGGAGCCCAGCCCGACGGCCGGAGGCACCGCCGGCAGCCGGGCGAGCAGAACAGCGGACACAGCAAAGGTCGCGGCGTCGACGAGCAGCACGCCGCGGATCTCCAGGACCGGTAGCAGCGCCGCGGCGAGCAGGGGGCCCAGCGCCTCCATCCCGTTGGCGCCGAACCCGATCGCCGAGTTCGCTTTCTCCAGATCCTCGTCGGCGACCAGGACCGGTAACACGGCCCGCGACGCGGGGCCGAAGACCTGCCCCGCTACCCCCCGGAGTGCCACCAGCGCAAGCAGCACCGGCAGCGGTGGGAGGGCTAAGCCGATGACCAGCACCACCACGCCCTGCATCAAGTCGCAGACCACGAGCACCCGGCGCAGGTCGAAGCGGTCCCCGACCGTCCCGGTGAGCGGACCCAGCAGCGCGGGGGCGAAGTCGCCGACCAGGAGCAGCGCGGCGACCGCCAACGCCTGCCCGGTGTCCTGGGCGACGTAGAGCAGCAGGGCGACCAGGCTCAGCGAGTCGCCGAGGAACGACACGCCGCGTGCGCTCCAGAGCAGCCGGAATCCAGAGCTGGCCGCCAAGGACCCCATCCATGACCTCCGGTTCCGGCAGAAAGCGCACGCTGCGCCGACGTGAGGCCGTCCTGCCGCCCCAGCGGTCGAGGCATTGCCGGCTCGATCATCCTTGGCGCCGAAGCAGTTTGTGCTGGTTCTAATCCTGGCCATGAGCTGATCGTCATGTCAGACGGAGGTACCGGCCTGCGTAGCGCGTCTCGCAGGACGTTCCACGGTCGCCGGAGGCGGGGCTGGCCGCAGGCCCTGCTCGCTCCCCGAGCGAGACCTCGATGATCTGTGCGCACGCGCCAGTCTCGACAATGCGGTCCAGTCGCAGGACGGCGGAGCGCAGCGCTGGTCGACTTCCTCCAAGAGGCCAGAACCTTTGGTTGTGCGACTGCACCCCTCGAGACACACCCCTCCGGACTCCGACTGCGGGCGAGGGCCGTTGACTGAGGGCGCGCCCAGGCCGGCCGCCCCCTGTGCCGTCTCGTCCGGCGGCCTGCCGCCCTACGTGCCGGATGGCGACGAGGAGTGGCACTCACAGGAGTACGCCAGCAAACTCAAACGCTGGACGAGCTGTGGCGGGTGCTGCGCCTGGGCGGCACGATGCCCGACCGGGTCAACGAGCTGACCCGGCTGAACCGGACCCAGGGCGTCGGCCAGATCATGGTCACGCACTCGATCCGGGACCTGGCCCCGGGCCGGGACAGCGAGATCGAG
>JADGOU010000465.1 GCA_017882835.1 Frankiaceae bacterium
GAACCGGTCCACCCAGCCACCGGATGTCCACACCTGTTCGATTTGCGCCGCGGCGGCGAGGTGGTCGTCCTGGACTCGGGTCAGATGCCACAGCAGCCAGCCGATCGAGTTCGCGCGGTCGTCCACCCGGACCGCCAGGTCGGCTGGCGTCAGGCCATCGGCCACCCGATGGACAGCCTGCTGAATCCGGCCGAACGCGTCGACCAGCAGCTCTGCACTCGTCACCGTCGTGCCTCCTCGCTCGGTCCACCGCCCACGATGCCGTCGTCTCCGATGACGGTCGCCAATCTGGCGCGGGCGCCGTCCAGCCAGGCCTGGCAGACGTCGGCGAGGGCCTCGCCGCGCTCCCACAGCTGCAAGGACTCCTCCAACGTCACGCCCCCGGCTTCGAGCCGCTTCACTACCTCCTCCAGCGCCCGCCGAGCCTGCTCATAGGAGGCGGCCGGCTCGGGTTGGGGCTCGCCGACGGCTGCCGACGGCGGCCGCTCCGGCGGGCTCACCGCGGACTCCGACCGGAAACGACAGCGTCCAGCCGCCCAGCGGATAGTCGAACCGAGATCTCGCCGCCGACGGTGACCTCGACGTAACGCCGCAGGACCGCGCCGTCCAAGCGCTGCACCACGGCGTACCCCCGTTCCAGCGTGGCCGCGGGCGACAGCGCCGCCACCCGCGCCCGGGTATGCGCCAGCTCGGCGGTGGCCGTCTCGACTCGGCCGCGCACGCAGCGGCGCGTCCGCTCGCGGGCGGCTCGCACGTCCTCGGCTCGCCGGTCGACCTCGCTCTCGGGTGCGGCCAGCACCGGCCGAGTGCGCAGGGCGGCCAGCCCGGCCGCCTCCGCCTCCAGCCGCTGGTGCAGCCGCCGGCGCAACCGCTGTCGGGCCGCATCCACCCCGGCGGCTTGTTCGGCGACGTCGGGTACGACGCGCCGGCCGGCGTCCGTGGGGGTGGACGCGCGTAGGTCGGCGACCAGATCCAGCAGCGGGGTGTCCGGCTCGTGGCCGACGGCCGAGACCACGGGCGTCCGGCACGCGGCCACTGCCCGACACAGCGACTCGTCAGAGAACGGCAGCAGGTCCTCCACCGAGCCGCCGCCGCGGGCAATCACGATCACCTCGACCGCCGGGTCCAGGTCCAGCTCGCACAGCGCCGCGGTGACCTGCCCGACCGCTGTCGGCCCCTGCACCGCCACCGCCCGGATCGCGAACCTCACCGCTGGCCAGCGGCGGCGGGCGTGCTCGCAGACATCGCGTTCGGCGGCTGATCCGCGACCGCAGACCAGCCCGACCGTGTCCGGCAGGAACGGCAGCGGGCGTTTGCGCTCGGCGGCGAACAGCCCCTCCACCGCCAGCATCTGCTTGAGCCGCTCCAGCCGAGCGAGCAGCTCGCCGACACCCACCGGACGGAACTCGTACGCCGTCAGCGTCAGCGTCCCGCGAGCGAGATAGAAGTCGGGCTTGGCCCACACCACCACCCGGGCGCCATCGGCCAGCGGGGGCAGCACCGCGTCGCAGACCGGGCGCGGACAGGTCAGCCGTAGCGACACGTCGGCGGCCGGGTCGCGCAGCGTGACGAAGACAGTGGCGGCACCCGGTCGGCGCGAGATCTCCGTCACCTGGCCGTCGATCCAGACGCGACCCAGTCGGCCGACCCAGTCGCCGATGGCCCGGGCCACGGTCCGGACCGGCAGCGGATGCTCGGGGCTGGAAGGCATCGCCATAACTGCGACCCTATGGCTGGCCACCGACAGGAACCGGTCGGCCGGGTTCGGCCGGGTGGTCCGCGGTTGCCGTCGTACTGATTACTCCACTGAGGTCCCATCCGTCGGCCAGAACGTGGACCTGCATGTCGTCAGCGCTGACCTCTTGATTGCAGTGTCGGCAGAGCAGGGCCGCATCGACGGCGTGACCGCAGCCGTGGTGGAACGCGGCCGGCGGCTCGCTGACCGCCCACTTGTCGCCCCACGTCCGCAGGGCCTGGAGGACGAGGCTGAGGTCGCGGCCGACCGCCGTGAGGTGGTAGTCCGATCGGGGCGGACGCGTGCTGTACTGGCGCCGCTCGATGACGCCGGCCTCTTCCAGGGCGCGCAGTCGCGCGGCGAGTCGGTCGCGGGTGGCCCCGGTGTTGCGCGCGATGGCGTCGAAGGTGTGGTTGCCGAGCGAGATCTCGCGGACGGCCAACAATGCCCATTTCTCCCCGACGACCTGCAGCGCCGCCGCGATCGAGCAGGGTCGCCCCCTTTGCCTCGCTTCTTGTGGCGCCGGCCTCGGTGTCGGCACGCCACTAGGTTGCCATATCAAACGGACTACCGCCATAGTCCCGAGCCAGTTGAAGTTGGAGACCTGGACTTACTCGGGGGTCTCGATGTTGAGCGCTAGCTAGTGCACTCACCGCACCTCGGTTCCGGCCGGTGTTAGTTAGCCGTTGTGGCGACGCCGCGCGATGGCGAATCTGGACCTGTTCATCGTCAACGTGGCATTGCCCAGCATCGGCCGGGCGCTCCCCGGCACGGGACAGTGCGACGATGTTCGAGTACGACGGGCAGCCGGCGGTTGCGGGGACTTGTGAGTCAGAACGAGCCGCGGGCGGCTCGTTTCGTCGTACAACTGTGAG
>JADGOU010000078.1 GCA_017882835.1 Frankiaceae bacterium
ACGTCGAGCTGCACTTCGGGGTCGTGGACGTGACCTCGCAGGTGGTGTCCTTCCGGCGCAAGCGCCTGGGCAGCGGGGAGGTGCTCGGGGAGGAGCCGCTCGACCTGCCACCCCGCCAGCTGCGCACCCGGGCGGTGTGGTACTCGGTGTGCCCCGACCTGCTGGCGACCGTCGGGCTGGAGTGGGCCGACGTTCCCGGCGCAGCGCACGCCGCCGAGCACGCCGCAATCGGCCTGCTGCCGCTGTTCGCGACCTGCGACCGCTGGGACATCGGCGGGGTCTCCACCGCGCTGCACGAGGACACCGGGCGCCCGACGGTCTTCGTCTACGACGGGCACCCCGGCGGCGCGGGGTTCGCCGAGCGCGGGTACGCCGCCGGCCAGGAGTGGCTGGCGGCCACCGGCAAGGCCATCGCGGCCTGCGAGTGCGAGGCGGGGTGCCCGTCCTGCGTCCAGTCGCCCAAGTGCGGGAACGGCAACGCTCCGCTGGACAAGGATGGCGCGGTGCGGTTGCTGCAGGCCGTGCTGCGCGCGACTGCCGATTGGACCGCGGCGTCGTAACTGGACCGCGGCGTCGTAACTGGGCCGCGGCGTCGTAACTGGACCGCGGCGTGATCGGCGACGGAACGGGTACCACCAACTACAACGGTGCAGCCGGCTCCGCGCCGCGCGGCGTAATGCCTTCGCCGGTGTCCACCCGAACGAAAGGCGGAACCGATGGCCGTCCTCGGGCTGATCTTAATGGTGGCCTGCGGTGCAGTTGGGGCCGCCTTCCTGCTCAACAAGGCCCACGCTCTGGACGCGAGCGTGATCGGCATTGGCACCCTGCATTACACCGTGGCGGGGCTGTTCCTCGTCGGGGCGCTGACCGGGTTGCTGTTCACTCTCGGCCTGGGCTTGTTCTTCTCCGGCCTGGCTCGCTCCCGGCGTCGTTCGAAGCAGCGACGCCAGCTCGCCCGCACGAGCCGCGAAGGTGAATCACTGCGGGAGGAGAACACCCGGTTGTCGGCCCAGCTCGAGCAGACGCAAGCGTCCCGGCCAGCCGAGGACACCCCCGTCTATCCCCAGGACGGCACCACCGGGGCTCGGCCGACTGCGTCCGGCGAGCAGGCCGCGCCAGGCCGCGGACTGTTCCGCAAGTAGCCGTCAAGCGGGGCGCCGTCAGGGCCGCCCGGCGGATCAGTGACCCCACCTGCCTGCTCCCCGCCCGCGCCAGCTGCCGCTGGCGGGCCGGCGCGGGCGCGGGCCGTCGCCGTACCGAACCGCCGCAGGGCCACCGGCAACCGGGCGCCGGTGCTGACATCGCTGACCCCGTCCACCACGGTGCACGACACCAGTCGTGCGCCGGAGCCCGCGGCCACCGCGGCGGCTCGGGCGCAGGCTTCGGCCGGACCAAGCAACGCCGAGTCGGCGGCGGCGAGGGCCGCCAGGTCCGCGGCGGCGGCGGCGCGGTGACCGGCGAGCTCGGTCTGACCGACCAGGACGGCCGCGCTCGCCACCACGCCGGTCAGCACCGATGCGCTGAGCACCCAGATGCTCGCTGACCCGCGATCGGCCGGCCCGGTCTGGCGGCATCGGTAACCCGGCCGCGGCGGCCCGGTAGGTGACCTAGCCACGGCCGATGGCGGGCGGGCCGTCGTACGCCCCGCTGGGTACGGACGCCGCGCCCATTGCCGCTGGCGAACTGTCGATGACCTCCTCGACGGCCGCCGCGGCCTGCCCGGTGACCCGGATGCCAGCAAGCCGGGTGGCCAGCCCACCGAAGGGGCGCACCACTGCGCTGACCTGCACGCTGACCCGCGAGCCGTTCGGCTCGATGGTCACGGTCGCACCAGCGGGTCCGGCCGTGCGCGCCCTTCGGATGATCTCGGCGGCCGGCTCGCCACGGGCGGCGGCGCGGGCGGCGGCCCCGGCCACGTCGGTACAGCGCAGCTGTGCCGCCACGCAGCCCACCGCCCAGAGCGCGCCGCAGAGCACCAGCACGAGTACGGGCAGCGCCACGGCCATCTCCGCGGTCGCCGTCCCACCATCGACCGTGGCTCGGGCGCCCCACGTCCGCCGACGGCTGACCGCGTGCGGGCCGGCGCTCAGAACGACACCCGCAGTGCCTTCTCGACCAGATCGCCCAGCAACGTCAGCACTGTGTGGCTGGTCACCACCTTGTACAGCACGCCGGCGAAACCGCAGGCAGCGACCGTACCGACGGCGTACTCCGCGGTCGTCATCCCCGCTTCCGAGCATCGCTGCGCATCCCGGACCACTCGCTCAAGCACCCGCATGACGTCTCCGTTCCTGACCGCTGAGAATCAGCGGCCCGTCGCCGTACTCCACTGCCTTGACCCTGCCGAACTGCCTTGACCCTGCCGAACTGCCTTGACCCTGCCGAGCAGCGGCAGGTGGCGACGCCATGGCAGGCGATCTGTGGACACCGGCCGCCGTCGCGGGTCAGCGGTGGACCCAGGCACCGCTCATCCGCCGGTCGTGACGCGCGCGGCCAGACCGGCGACCATCGGGACCACGGCCAGCAGCACGAAGGCCGGCAGGAAACACAACCCCAGCGGCAGGACGGCGAGCACCCCCGCCCGCCGGGCCACCGACTCGGCGGCGACCCGGGCGGTCGCGCGCTGCGCCACCGCGGCCCGGCGGACGCTGTCGGCCACCGCAGTGCCGCTGACCGACGCCCGAACAAGGGTCCGCCCGACGTCGACGAGCGAGTCGGGTCCATCGACCACCTGCCACGCCTGGGCCGCCGGCTGACCGAGCCGCATCGCCGTCGCGACACTGGCGAAGGCCGTGCCAACCGGCCCGCCGACCGCCGGTCCGACCACCGCTAGCGCGGCATCAAGTGCGGCGCCAGCGGACAGCACTCCGGCCAGCAGGTCCAGCGCGTACGGCAGGTCATGCCGGACCCGCTCGGCGCGACCATCCGCGACCGAGTTGGACCCCAGCCGATCCAGCAGCACCCAGCCGCCGACGGCCACGACCGCCGCCAGCACCAACCCAGCCCAGCCCGGTACGACGAGCGCGCTCGCGGTTGCGGCCGCGCCGAGCGCACCGACCCGGACCGCCGCCGGCGGGCGCGGTGGACCAGCAGCATGGGCCGGCGCAACCGCCGGCTCCGGCATTGACCGGCGCCCTCGCCGAGCGGGTGGGGACAGTCGCCGGGCGGCGCCCGGGCCGGGATGACCAACGGCCGTGGCGACGGCGGCCGCGGCCGACCCGGCGGCGAGCACACCCCACGCCGTCACGCCGCCCCTCGCAGCGCCCGGTGCACGATCGCCTGGGTCCACAGCAGTCCAGCTACGTCCAGCAGGACCCCGCCGAGCAGACAGCCGGCACCGAGCGGGGTGTGCAGCAGAAAGTGCAGCGGAGTCGCCCCACCGACGGTGGCCAGTCCCGCCCCCAACACCGGCAGCCCGGCCAACAGCCCGGCCGTTGCGCGGGGTCCGGCGAGCTGAGCGGCGAGTTCGGCCCGAAGCGCGACGGTGGCGGTGAGGCCGTCTGCGATGCGCTCCACCGGGGCGGCCAGGCCGGCTCCACTGCGGGTACCGACCGCCCAGGCCGCCGCCAGCGCCCACCGGACCGCAGTGGGCTCCACATTCGCTGCCGCCCGACCGCGGGCGGCCTGCGCGGCCGACAGCGGCTCTGCCGCGGCCCACAGAGCGGCCGCCACATCACCGCCAAGCCGCGCGGTCGCGGCAGCCCTACGCAGGGCCCGAGCGGTCTGCGGACCGGCCTCGGTCGCGGCCGCGACCAACGCATCCGCCGGGGGTCGGCCCGACCGCAGCTCGGTCGCCAAGGCGACCATGGCGGCCACGCCGCGCTCCTCCTCCCGCCGGCTCGCGGTCCTTCGCCGCGCCGCAGTCCGCTGCCGGACCGCAACGGCGCCCACCACGCCGACCACCGCAATCGCGGCGATCCCGGCGCCGGTGGCGACCAGCAGTCCGCAGCCGAGCAGACCGGCGACCCAAGGCCGCCGAGCCGACGCGAGCCATTCCGTCGGCCGGTGGAGTCGGCTGTTGGCTTCGACGGCCAGTTCGGCGCCCAGCCGTCGCACGGCCGCGCGCCGGCGACCCGCCAGCACCCAACCCGCCGTCGCGGCCAGCCCCGCCGCTAGGGCCGTCGCGGGCGTCACCCCAGACCGGGCCGGACCGCGACGTACGACGGGTCAACTCCGTGCTCCACCATCAGCGCCCGCAGCCTGGGCTCACCGGCGCCGGCCACCAGGCGGTCTGGGTGGACGTGCACGGCCGGTACGGCGGTGACCAGGCCGTCGGCGGCCGACTCCAGCACCCGGACCTCCGCGACCCGGCGGACGCCGTCGGCACCGCGGATGAGGTGCACGACAACGTGCACGCCGGCCGCCACCTGGCTGTGCACCGCGTGCCGGCCCATGCCGGCCATCGCGCCCAGCGCCTCCAGTCGAGCGGGAAGCTCACCGGCGCCGTTGGCGTGCACGGTGCCGCATCCGCCCTCGTGCCCGGTGTTGAGCGCGGCCAGCAAGTCGGCCACCTCGGCGCCGCGCACCTCACCGATCACCAGCCGGTCCGGGCGCATCCGCAGCGCCTGCCGCACCAGGTCGCGCATCGAGACCGCGCCGGCGCCTTCGACGTTCGGCGGCCGGGCCTCCAACCGGACGACGTGGGGGTGCACCGGCCGCAGCTCCCCGGCATCCTCGACCAACACGATCCGCTCGCCGGGGTCGACCAGCCCGAGCAGCGCGGCCAGCAGGGTCGTCTTACCCGTACCGGTCCCGCCGGTGACCAAGAAGGCCAGCCGGGCGGCCACCAGCGCTGCTATCAGCCGCACCCCGTCGGGGGGCAGCGCGCCGCGATCCGCCAACTCGGCCAGCGAGTACGCCGTGGGCCGCAGCACCCGCAGCGACAGACATGTTCCGCGCGGCGCGATCGGCGGCAACACCGCGTGCAGTCGAGTCCCGTCCGCGAGCCGGGCGTCAACCCACGGTTGGGCGTCATCGAGGCGCCGTCCGGCGGCGCTGGCCAGTCGGGTGGCCAACAGCCGCAGCGCCGCTTCGTCGCCGAAGCCGACGCCGGCCCGAACCAGCCCGGCACCCCGGTCCACCCACACCTCATCGGGCGCGTTCACCAGGATGTCGGTGACCCGGTCGTCGCGCAGCAACGGCTCCAACGGACCGGCGCCGGCCAGCTCGGACTGCACCCGGCGCAACACCGCGAGCAGGTCCGCGTCACCGGCCCAGCCCCCGAGCTCATGACGCAGAGCCGCAGCCACCCGAGCGACATCCGGCTCGCCGCCGGCGATGGCCAGTCGGTCCCGCACCCGGGCGAGCAGGGCCGGATCCAGCACATCGGTGGCGGCAGTGACCGGCCTCGCCGGCCGGACTGCGTTCATGCCGACTGGGTTCATGCCGACTGGGTTCATGCCGCCGCCGGGCCGACGTCGCGCCCGGCCAACAGCTCGTCCAGCAGCCGCCCGCACAGTCGGGACAACGGCCCGCTACCGCGCCGAGCCGGGGGCTCGCCGCGCTCCAAGGCCGCGGCCAACCCGGGCTCCGGGCGCAGCTGCCCGGCCAGACGCAAGTCAAGGGAGGCGGCGATGACGTCGGCATCCAGCCCGGCCGGTGCGGGGCCGCGGACGACGACCCGCACGTCCGGGCAGTGTGCCTGCACCGCGGTCGCGACCCGGGCCGCCGCCGCACAGGCCCGGACCTCCGCCGGCACCACCAGCAGCACGACCTGTGCTGCCTCAAGCACGGCCTCGGCCGCCTCGTCCAGCCGCCGGGGCAGGTCCACGACGACAAGTTCGCGGCCGCGGGCGCCGGCATCGAGCACGTCGCGCATCGCGGTTGCCGGGATGTCGAGCTGGTCACTACGGTCCCAAGACAAGACCGTCAGCTCGTGCACCCGCGGTAGGTGCTGGCTCAGGATGTCGCGCGCCACCAGACCGCGAGACGTTGCCACCTCCGGCCAGCGCATCCCAGGGCTGCTCTCCGCGCCAAGAAGCAGGTCCAGGCCGCCGCCGAGGGGATCGGCGTCGACGAGCAGGCTGGAGCGCTTGGTTCGCATCGCGGTGACGGCCAGCGCGGTTGCCAGCGTGCTGGCTCCGGCGCCACCGCGACCGCCGGCTACACCCAGCACGAAGCCATGCAAAGGCCGGCCGTTGACAGCTTCCGACAGCTCATCGACCAGCCAGGACTCCGCATCGGGCAGGAAATAGACATCCTCGGCGCCAACCGTGACTGCCTGTTGCCACACCGTGGCGTCGTCCAGATCTCGACTCACCAAGGCGACGCCCCGCCGGCGCGGCATCGCCGCGACGGCGCAACCGGCGGTGGCGTCGGTCCCCACCAGCACCATGGGCGCTGCGGTCCACCGTCGTCGGGCCGCCACGGCGTCCGGAGCGACTTCCGGTTCGACGCCGGCGGCCGCCGCGAGTCGAACCAGCTCGTCAAGTAGCTCAGCGTCGGTGGTGATGATCAGCGGCCGGGGCGCGATGGGTGCGCTGGGCATGCGTGCCTCCCTGAGGTCGGAAGGCCAGCCTGCTGCCGGTGTCGGGGGCCGGGACCGGTGCGGCACGAGGTGTGGACATGGCCGACGTACCGCCGATCGCCTGTGGACAGCTCGCCCGGGCCGCGTTACCTATGCTCGCGGGATGCCCCTTGCGCCTGCCGGTCGATCGGCTGTCTTCTTCGACCTGGACAAGACGGTCATCGCCAAGTCGAGCACCTTAGCCTTCGGCAAGCCCTTCTACCAGGGTGGACTGATCAACCGCCGGGCGGTGCTGAAGAGCAGCTACGCGCAGTTTGTCTACCTGGTCTCGGGGGCCGACGACGACCAAATGGACCGAATGCGCAGCTACCTCAAGAAGCTGTGTGCCGGCTGGGACGTCGAGCAGGTGCGGGAGATCGTCGCCGAGACGCTGCACGACCTGATCGACCCGTTGATCTACGACGAGGCCGCCGCACTGATCGAGGAGCACCGGGCCGCCGGTCGCGACGTCGTGCTGGTCTCCAGCAGTGGCGAGGAGGTGGTGGCGCCCATCGGCGCGATGGTGGGGGCGGACCGGGTGGCGGCCACCCGGATGGTGGTCGAGGACGGGCGCTACACCGGCGACATCGCTTTCTACAACTACGGTGCCGCCAAGGCTGAGGTCCTGCGTGAGCTTGGCGCCAGCTGCGGCTATGACCTGGCCGACTGCTACGCCTACAGCGACTCGACTACCGACCTGCCGATGCTCGAAGCTGTAGGTCACCCAACCGCGGTGAACCCTGACCGGGGACTGCGCCGCATCGCCACCGAGCGCGGCTGGCCGGTACGAGAGTTCGCCCGGCCGGTGCACCTGCGCAGCCGAATACCCAGGGTCGCTAGGGCTAGGGTGCCGGCCATGCCGGCGGCGCCGACTCCGGCAGCGACCGGCACGGCGGTAGGGGTGGCCGCCGCGGCCGGGCTGGTCTGGCTCGCCGCCCGCCACCTCCCGCGAATCCCCGTGCAGGCCTCACCCGGCCTGGTTCGCAAGACCCCATTCGAACCGGGCCGAAAGACCTAACTTGCGCCAAAGTCTGGCTAAGCCCTTCCCATCCCAGCGGCACCGGCGTACAAAGGAAGATACGGATTCACCCTGCGGGTGGACTAGTTTCCCCCCGAAGGCGGGTTCGGGCACGGAAGTCGGGCACCCACGCGCGACCAGCCGCGAGAGGCACGTCGGTGCTGGCGCAAGCCGGTGTCGTCGATATGTTGCACGCCTGGTAACTCGACTTTCCGCGACAGTGGCGGCGCCTCGGTAGGCCGAGGCGCCGTTCGCTTGTCTGGGTCCAGCCGGGTCCGGACCGGTCCAGCCGGTCCCCGGGTCAGCCTCGGACCAGCGCCTCGCACACCGCCAGTCCTTCGCGCGCCCCGAGGGCCACCGCCCGGCCGCAGTGGCGCACCCACCGGGCCAGTCCGTCCGCGGTGCCGGCGGCGTAGTCGCGGGCTGCGGCGGCGTACTCGGTGTGCAGCTCGCGGTGTCCGACTTCGGGAACCGACACCGACTTCGGATCCAGTCCGCGAGCGATCAACACCAGCCGACCCGCGGCCCGGGCGACCAACCCGTTCCCGGCTGGAAACGGGCGCAGGGTCAGCAGCTCCCCGTGCACCAGGGCGTAGGTCACCAGGGCCGGAGCGGCCGTCGGCGTGACCACCAAGTCGGCCAGCGCGTTCAACCGCGGGGGCACGGTGGCGGCATCCGGGGCGGCGCCGAGTCCGAGCGGGTCTTCGGCCACCGCGTCGTGGCGGGGACGGCCCAGTTCGGTGCTGTCCAGGAATCCCGACGCGGCCAGCACGTGCATCCGGGCCAAGGCCTGTCGCGGCGCCCGCTCCCAGACGGCCAGCATCGTCCCCAGCTCGGCGTGCAGCCGCACGGCGCCCTCGACCACCGCCCGTCCCGGCTCGGGCAGCGTCAGCGGACCGCCCGCCATCAGCTGGACCCGCAGCCACTCCAGTTCGACCGCGGCGCCATCGAGCTCCGCCGAGGCCCGCGCCCCCCGCAGGGAAGACTCCGCGCTCACCTCGGCGCTGCGCTGGCGCAGCATCCGGTGGTTGAGCAAGCCGTCGACAGCGGCCCTCGCCTCGGCGACTGTCTGGGCGACCCCCGGCCAGGCGGCCAGCTGTCCCAGCGGGTCGTCGACCGTCACTGATTGAGCCAATGGGACGAACGTCCCTGAATTTTCGCCACTAGGTCCTTGATTTGTGGGCGCGTGCACGGCACGGTTTGCCGCAATCACGGGGAGTACTTCACTAGGAGGATGTCGTGTCCACACGCGAGGTGCGCATGCCGGACGCACAGAGCACAGCACAAACCGGCGAGGGCCAGCGGTCGGGAGCAGTCCAGACGGCGGCGGCCATGACCGCCGACATCGCCGACCCGGGCCCGCTGGGCCTGGCCGGGTTCGCGCTGACCACGTTCGTGCTCAGCGTGTTCAACGCCAACATCATCAGCAACAAAGGCTTGGCGGCGGTCGTCCTGCCGATCGCGCTGTTCTACGGCGGCATCGCCCAGCTGCTGGCCGGGATGTGGGAGTTCAAGAAGGCGAACACGTTCGGGGCACTGGCGTTCACCTCGTACGGCGCCTTCTGGATCTCCTACGCGGCCTACGTCAAGTTCGTCGTCCCGGGCCTGTTGGCGTCGCCGGCGACGAAGGCCGACGTGCACACCGCCTCGGGCCTGTTCCTGCTGGCCTGGACGATCTTCACGGCGTACATGCTGATCGCCGCTCTGCGGGTCAACGGCGCCTTGGTGATCGTGTTCGCCGTTTTGATCGTCACCTTCATTCTCCTGGCCT
Organism: Frankiaceae bacterium; assembly: GCA_017882835.1. Classification (GTDB taxonomy): domain Bacteria; phylum Actinomycetota; class Actinomycetes; order JADGOU01; family JADGOU01; genus JADGOU01. Next base: position 9,295 of record JADGOU010000078.1, read on the forward strand.
GGGGTGACTTCGCGAGCAACACGAGCATCACCAAGATCGGTGGTTACCTCGGCATCGTCACCGCCTTCCTCGCCTGGTACGCGTCGGCGGCGGGCGTGATCAACGCGACCTGGAAGCGGGTCGTGCTGCCAGTCATGCCGATCAAGTGATCGCCCGCACCGGCTGAAACACCCATCGCCGGCGCGCCAACGGCGCCAACGGCGCCCAGAGACCGCGTCGACCCGCTCGCGGGCGACGCGGTCTCTGGCTTTCCGCACCTTGCCTTTCCCGCCTCACGTCCCCGGTAGCCCGGCAAGCGAGCGACGAAAGTTTGCCGTTTGCCCCCCTCAGCCAGCCCGACGCTCTAGTTTCCGCTACAGACGAGTTTCCGCACGTAGACGAGTTCCGCACGTAGACGAGTTCCGCACCGAGCCGCCGAGTTTCCGCCATCTGTGACTGTCGACCCAAGGAGCTTGCAGTGACCGAGCCCGCCACCCACGACAGCGCGCTGTCCGCGCTGCTGCATGAGACGCGCCAATTCGAGCCGGCGCCGGAGTTGGCCGCGGCGGCGAACGCCCAGCCCGACATCTACGCCCGCGCCGCGGCCGACCCGCTCGGCTTCTGGGACCAGGAGGCCCGCGAGCTCACCTGGACCCAGCCGTGGGAGCAGGTGCTGGAGTGGGAGCCGCCGTTCGCCAAGTGGTTCGTCGGCGGCAAGCTCAACGTCTCGGTGAACTGCGTCGACCGGCACG
>JADGOU010000466.1 GCA_017882835.1 Frankiaceae bacterium
CGTCCACTCCTGGGGCTGTCCGGTGCTGTGGGCCTGCAGGCTGATCTGCGCGGTTGCGCCCGTGGTGGCGCCGACCAGGCGGACCGGTCGGTTGGTGTGAGCCAACGCGGCGGTGACCGCGGCGGCGGTCATCGCCGATGCGATCCGGTGGTCCCAGCGGTTTCCGCCGTCGTGCAGGAAGGTCTCGAGCAAGCCCCGAAGCTGGCCAATCGTCATCGCCGCGGCGGCGGTGTCGTTCGCCGAGTGAATAACCATGGTGGTCATCACGCGCCTCCTGTCTTCCCACACCGGCACACCCGGTGCGGTCACTCCGGCCGCGGTGAAGGTGGGCTGCCGGCCATGCCCAGCTGCCACCCGTCGAGGGACAGGGGGCCACTCTCGCCACGGGCAGCCGAAAAGGACGAGCCGTCCCAGATCACAGCGGCGATCGTCGACCGGTCCTGCAGCGGTGGGCGGACCCACCGCGTCGGCGGCGACCGGATCGGAGTCGGCCGCCGGTGCCGAGCGGGAACAGGGCCACGAGTTGCGGCCGCGCCCACCGCAGCAGGTCAATGTATAGCTCCAGGGTTCCCGCATCGGCGTGGGCGGACCGTTGACTCGCTGGCGCACTAGAGCGCGTGTAACGGCCAAGAGCTCCGACTGCCGGTAGGCCCCGAACATGGGACTGACGACGAGCCAGCGCCGGGCAGTGACCCAGACCATCGCGACGCGGTACCGGCGCGCGAGCAAGGCCGAGAAGGGCAAGATCCTCGACGGGCCGGCACCCGCCACCACGCCCGCAAGGCACTCGGTGGCCCGCCGGCCGCGGATCGTCGCGCCGCGGCCGCCGCGACCGGTCACCTACGGGCCGGAGGTGGCGGCTGGGCTGCGGTTCTGCTCCGACCTGGCGCCCCGGCTGCGCCGGTTCGGTGAGCTCGAGGTCAGTGACGACACCGCCGCCCTGCTGGTCGCGATCTCGCCGGCGACGATCGACCGCCGGCTGGCCGCGGACCGGGGCGCGATGACGCTGCGCGGGCGCAGCCACACCAAGCCGGGATCGCTGCTCAAGGACGCCATCCCGATCCGCACCTGGACCGGGCCGGGTGGGACGACGCGTTGCCCGGGTTCCTGGAGATCGACCTGGTCGGCCACGAGGGCGGCAACACCCTGGGGACCACGCCTACACCCTCACCGTAAGGTGAGATCACCGCCGGCTGGACGGAGAACCGCTCGGCACCCAACAAGGCCCGCAAGACACCGAACGGCTGCAAGGTGTCAAGCGGCCGGCTTCTCCGCCTCCTCCTTGATCTCCGGCCGTCCCCGGCGCGGACGTCTGGCAGATCCGGTTGCACCAATGCCCATTTGTTGCGCTCGGCCGAGCCCACCAGGAGATCGTCTGCGGCGTGCTCCTAGGACCGCTCCACGGCGCGCTCGGCCAGCTCGGCGTGGCCCCACCGCCGAAGCGCTCGCGCCGTTCGTGGAACCCACCCTTGGGCGTCGCCGCCCTGCCGCGCACGCCCGGATGACGGTGGCGCCGCACTCAGGCAAGTTCAGCAACCCCAACGTGGTGATGAGCTGGTACAGCGTCATCGCCAGCAGCCGCTTGGGGCCGCTCGGTGGTCACATCCGTCGAATCCCCGGTGTCGATCGGCCTTCATATGCATCGCGAGAGGAGCAGAAAGTGACGTCGTCCCAGCCCGGTCAGCCAGAACCGACTGTGCCGCTAGCCAGCCAATACGGAACGTACGGCGGCAAGGCCGCCTACGCCCGCGAAACGAGCGCCGGAAGTTGGCAGGTCAAGGTGCACGATCCGACGAACCTCCTGGCCGGCCATGACGGCTGGGTTCTGCTCGGCGAAGGATGGCCCACGCTCGGTGACGCCTGCGCCGCGACCGGGCTGTCCTACCGGCCATGAGCCCACAACGGTGCCTAGCCACAGCACTACCGGCGGTACCCCGTCGAGGTCGCCGGGTCGGTCCCGGTAGAGATCCAGGGCACCGAGGGTGATGGCACCGATCCGCAACGGGAACGCGAATACGGCGCGCACCCCGGCCGCCCCGGCGCCTTCCAGGAAGGCCGGCCAGCACTCCACGATGATGTCGTGCCAATCGTTCAGGTCCGCAGTGAGAACCGGCGAGCTGGTTCTCACTACATCGATGCACGGCCCCTCGCCCAGGGTGAACTCCAGGTCCTCGATCCGCCCGGAATCGTCATCGGTCGCACACACACGACCCCCGGTTGCCCGTGTCGGTCACCATGGAGATGCCGGCACCGGTGACTCCCAGCGTCTGCACGCACAGCTCGGCGAACCGCCTGGGTTGCGCGCCGCGCCCGGCGGCCCCTCTGCCGACAGCCGCGCCCAGCGGTCCTGGGTCCCACGCGACCGGTCGCAGCGGGGCCGTCACTGCGTCGTGATGAGCCCGCGACGGCCGCCCAGGCTCCCAGGCCGCCATGGGTCACCACGTTCCGTCCCGGCGCAGCCGCTCCAAGAAATCGGCAATCGTCGTCGCGCCGGCCGCGGCGGTGCGCACCTGCCGGCGCAGGGTGGTGCGCACCGGCTCGGCGTGCCCGCGCCGGGCGGTCTTCTCCTGTTCGGCGTCGGTCGGGCGCTTGGCCGCAGTGCGGTCGC
>JADGOU010000079.1 GCA_017882835.1 Frankiaceae bacterium
AGCACCCCTATGGCTCCGCGGTCTATGGCTCCCGCTACCAGGGCCAGCGCGGCCCGACGCCGTCCCGGTCCTGGCAGAACTTCTCCCGCTCCCGGACGATCTGATCGCCCTTGCGGACTGCGTCGCCGGCGCGTCGAGGCCCAACAACAAGCCAGTGTCGGATCGCGTCCCCCGCTTCGCGATCCGACACTGGCTCAGGTTGATGGTGCCAGGTACGCCGACCTGGGCCGCGGCCAGGTGCGCCGACCCGGGTTTGCCGGCGCAGGTTTGCCGACCCGGGTTTGCCGGCGCAGGTTTGCCGGCGCAGGTTTGCCGGCGCGCACCGCCTCCCGGCCCGCGCCGACTTCGCCGTGTCGGCCGGTGCTACAGCGGCGTGGCCCCCGGCCGGTCACCAGACCCACTCGTCGAGCCACCGGTGGTCGGGGGAGCGCCCGGTTTGGAACCGGGGTCGGCCGTCGACCCGTCCGCCACGGCTGCCCCCGGTTCCCGCGGGAACCGGGGCTCCCGCGACTCCCGCGACTCCCGCGACTCCCGCGACTCCGCGGCCCCGGTCGCGTCGCTGGACGCCGCGGTGGAGCTCGGTGCCGGCTGCACATGGTCCGCGGTCGCGGTCGCCGCCGGGTCGGACAGTTGCGGCCCAGCACTCTCGTGCACCGCGTCCGCGGTGATGACGCCAGCCACCCCCCCGCCGCCGGCCATCGCGTCGACCATCGCGTCGACCTTCGCCGGCACCAGCGACCGAGCCAGGATCTGGGCGACGTCGAGCACCTCGACGCCCTCCTTGGCCGCACCGGTCTGCTGCTTGGCCTGGACGGCATCCGCGATCATGACCATGCAGAACGGGCAGGCGGTGGAGACCATGTCCGGGTCGAGGCCGAGCGCCTCCTCGGTGCGCTCGACATTGATCATCTTGCCGATGCGCTCCTCCATCCACATCCGGGCGCCGCCGGCGCCGCAGCAGAAGCCGCGGGACTTGCACCGGTGCATCTCCTCGGAGCGCAGTCCCGGGATGGCGGAGAGCACCTCGCGCGGTGGGGTGTAGACGTTGTTGTGCCGGCCGAGGTAGCACGGGTCGTGGTAGGTGACCTTTTCCTCCACCGCGGTGACCGGCGTCAGCTTGCCCTCGGCGACGAGCCGACCGAGCAGCTGGGTGTGGTGCACCACCTCGTAGTTGCCGCCGATCTGCGGGTACTCCTTCGCCAGTGTGTTGAAGCAGTGCGGGCAGGTAGCGACGATCTTCTTCACCGGCCGGTCGCCGAACGCCTCGTTGAGCACCTCGACGTTCATCTGGCCCTGCATCTGGAACAGGAACTCGTTGCCGAGGCGGCGGGCCGGGTCACCGGTGCAGGACTCGCCCTCGCCGAGGACCGCGAAGGACACGCCGGCGGTGTGCAGCAGCTCGGCGAAGGCCTTGGTGACCTTCTTCGACCGGTCTTCGAGGGCTCCGGCGCAACCGACCCAGAACAGGTACTCGACGTCGTCAGGCACGCCGTCTTCGACGACCCGGACCTCGAACGGCAAGCCCTCCATCCAGTCGTTGCGGGAGGAGGCGTTCATGCCCCACGGGTTGCCCTTGTTCTCGATGTTCTTGAGCATGATGCCGGCCTCGCTCGGGAAGGCCGACTCGATCAGCACCTGGTAGCGGCGCATGTCGATGATGTGGTCGACGTGCTCGATGTCGACCGGGCACTGCTCCACGCAGGCGCCGCAGGTCGTGCAGGCCCACAGCACGTCGGGATCGATGACCCCGCCCTCGTCCTCCTTGCCGACCAGCGGCCGTTCGACCTCGGCCTTGACCGCGTCGGACAGCCCGGCGGTCTTCTCCTCGGGCGCGTTTTCGCCGCCGGCGAACAGGTACGGCGCCTTGGCGAACAGGTGGTCGCGCTGGTTCGTGATCAGCAGCTTGGGCGACAGCGGCTTGTTGGTGTTCCACGCCGGGCACTGGGTCTGGCAGCGACCGCACTCGGTGCATGCGTAGAAGTCGAGCATCGCCTTCCACGAGGCGTCCTCGATCTTGCCGCGGCCGAAGATGTCGTCCTCTCCGGGGTCCTCGAAGTCGATCGGCTTGCCTCTGCTCATCATCGGCTGTGCCGGGCCGAGCGCCTTGGGTCGCCGGGAGAAGTAGACGTTCAGCGGCCCGGAGAAGATGTGCAGATGCTTGGAGTAGACGACCAGCACCAGGAAGCCGAAGACCACGGCCAACTGGGCGAGGACGAAGAACGTCTCTAGCCAGCCGTTGTGCGCGCCCGTCCCGATCAACTTCGCCGCCGCGTTGGAGGCGAACGCCCAGCTCTTGTGGTCCTGCATCGGGAAGTTGCCGTTGTTGATCTGCGGGCCCCGGTAGCCGAAGAGCGTGACGATCACGAGCCCGATCAGTAGCAGCACCACCCAGGCCGCGCCGGTGTGCGACTTGTAGAACCGCGAGTCGCGCCCGAGCCGAGCCGGGGCGTTCTTCCACCGGATCGCGGCGAAGATCAGGATGGCGACGAAGACCGCCACGCCGAAGAAGTCCTCGAGGAAGGCCAGCCACGCCGTCCGGCCGATCAGCGGAATCGCGAAGTCGGGCGTGAACAGCGCCGCGAAGCACTCGACGATCGTCAGGGACAGGACGCAGAAGCCCCAGAACGTGAACGCGTGGGCCCAGCCGGGCAGCGTCCATTTCAGCAGCTTGCGTTGGCCGACGACCTCGGTGACCTCCGCCTGCACGCGTGCACCCTGGCTGTGCAGGCGATCCGGGGCCGGCTGGCCGGTCTGGGACAACCGGTAGAGCCACCACAGCCGGTGGGCGGCGATACCCAGCCCGACGATGACAATGAGAAGTCCGATGGCGAGTCTCAAGGAACCCTCCTGTACGGCGTGGCGACCGGCGCCAGCGTGCCACGCGGCGGGGCGGCCCGATGCGCCGGCCTACCCTACGCGGCTTGCCCAGCGGGCAAACCTGCCTTATGCCACCCAGTGGTTTCGCCATTGTCGTGGAGCAAGGAATCTGAGCCCCATAGGCTCAATCTCTTGCGCCATCCATCGACCCATGGCACACTATGAGCCAGGTTCACTCAAGGCACCACACCGGCTGTCAACTTCGGAGGCAACATCCATGGCACGAGCCGTCGGCATCGACCTCGGCACGACCAACTCGGTGGTCAGCGTTCTGGAAGGCGGTGAGCCCGCCGTCATCGCCAACGCCGAGGGTTCTCGGACGACGCCGTCCGTCGTCGCCTTCGCCAAGAATGGCGAAGTGCTCGTCGGCGAAGTCGCCAAGCGTCAGGCCGTCACCAACGTCGATCGCACCATCCGCTCGGTCAAGCGGCACATGGGTACGTCGTGGAAGCAGCACGTCGACGGCAAGGACTACACCCCGCAGCAGATCAGCGCCTTCATCCTGCAGAAGCTCAAGCGGGATGCGGAGGCCTACCTCGGCGAGCCAGTCACCGACGCCGTCATCACCGTCCCGGCGTACTTCGACGACGCCCAGCGCCAGGCGACCACCGAGGCGGGCACCATCGCCGGCCTGAACGTGCTGCGGATCGTCAACGAGCCGACCGCGGCCGCACTGGCCTACGGCCTGGACAAGGGCACGGAGCAGACGATCCTCGTCTTCGACCTCGGCGGTGGCACTTTCGATGTGTCTCTGCTCGAGCTCGGCGAGGGCGTGGTCGAGGTTAAGTCGACCAGCGGTGACACCCACCTCGGCGGCGACGACTGGGACCAGCGGATCGTCGACCACCTGGTCACGACGTTCAAGAATGGCCACGGCATCGACCTGTCCAAGGACAAGATGGCGATGCAGCGGCTGCGCGAGGCCGCCGAGAAGGCCAAGATCGAGCTGTCCGGCGCGGCCGAGACGCACATCAACCTGCCTTACATCACGGCCAGCGCCGAAGGCCCACTGCACCTCGAGGTCAAGCTGACCCGGGCGGAGTTCCAGCGGATGACCTCCGACCTGCTCGACCGGTGCAAGGGACCGTTCTCCCAGGCGATCAAGGACGCCGGCATCGACGTGAGCAAGATCGACCACGTGGTGCTGGTCGGCGGTTCCACCCGGATGCCGGTCGTTGCCGACCTAGTCCGCGAGCTCACCAAAGGCAAGGAGCCGAACAAGGGCGTCAACCCGGACGAGGTGGTCTCCGTCGGCGCCGCGCTGCAGGCCGGCGTGCTCAAGGGCGAGGTCAAGGACGTTCTGCTCCTCGACGTCACCCCGCTGTCCCTGGGGATCGAGACCAAGGGCGGCATCATGACCAAGCTGATCGAGCGCAACACCACGATCCCGACCAAGCGCTCTGAGGTCTTCACCACGGCCGACGACGCACAGCCGAGCGTGCAGATCCAGGTCTACCAGGGCGAGCGCGAGATGGCGGCGTACAACAAGCGGCTGGGCATGTTTGAGCTGACCGGCCTCCCGCCCGCCCCGCGCGGGGTGCCGCAGATCGAGGTCACCTTTGACATCGACGCCAACGGCATCGTGCACGTCTCCGCCAAGGACCTGGGCACCGGCAAGCAGCAGTCGATGACGATCACCGGCGGCTCGGCGCTGCCCAAGGACGACATCGCGCGGATGATGCGCGAGGCCGAGCAGTTCGCCGAGGAGGACCGCCGCCGCAAGGAGGAAGTCGAGACCCGCAACTCGGCCGAGTCGCTGGTGTACTCCACCGAGAAGTTCCTCGCCGAGAACGGTGACAAGGTTCCGGCCGAGACCAAGGGCGAGGTGGAGTCCGCTGTCGGCGACCTGAAGCGGGCGCTCGAAGGCGGCGAGGTGACCGCGATCCAGACGGCGCACGACGCTCTGTCTCGCACCAGCCAGAAGCTGGGCGAGGCCATGTACGCGCAGGCCCAGGCCGCCGGCGGCACCGGCGCCCCGGGCGGATTCGGCGAGGGTGCCACCCCTAGCTCCGATGACGAGGTCGTCGACGCCGAGATCGTCGACGAGCCGAAGCGGGAGGGTGGTTCGGCGTGACCGAGCCGGCCCGGACCGTCCGAGCCCAGGACCCCGAGGACCTCGAGCTCGACCCGACCCGGGTTGTCATCCGCGACAAGCGGCGGATCGACCCGATCAGTGGTGAGCTCCGGCCGGACGCGGCGGCCGCAGCACCATCAGCCCCCTCCCCGACCGCTCCGGCGGCCGGGGAAGGGGCCGGCCAGGTCGGTGAACTCACCGGGCAGCTGGCCGAGCGGACCGCCGACCTGCAGCGGCTGCAGGCGGAGTACGCCAACTACCGCAAGCGGGTGGAACGCGACCGGCTGGCGGTCGCCGACCGGGCGCTGGCCAGCGTCCTGCTTGGGTTGCTGCCCGTGCTGGACGACATCGGCCGCGCCCGGGCGCACGGTGAGCTCGGAGGCGGCTTCAAGTCCGTGGCCGAGGCGCTGGAGGCGACCCTGGTCAAGCTGGGTCTCGACCGGTACGGCGAGCCCGGCGACCCATTCGACCCGACGATCCACGAAGCGCTAACCCACAGCTACTCGGCGGATGTTGACACCACCATCTGCGTGCAGATCATGCAGCCGGGCTACCGGGTGAACGGTCGCATCCTGCGGCCGGCGTTGGTGGGCGTGGCGGAGCCGGCCGAGCTGGCCGAGCCCACGGAGCTGGCCGGGCCGGCCGAGCCCACGAAGCTGGCCGAGCCGGCTGAGCCCACGAAGGCGGCCGATGTGCCGTCGCCAGCACCGGCTGACTCCACGGCAGCCCCGGCCGCGGACGAGCCCGCATCAGGGGGCGCAGCACGCTGAGCAGCACTGAGAACGACATTCGTCGGCCCGCGGAAGCGAAGGGAGGGACGCCGGTGATGGCGAAGTCATGAGTACTAAAGACTTCATCGAAAAGGACTACTACAAGGCAATTGGCGTACCCAAGGACGCTAAGCCGGCGGACATCAAGAAAGCATATCGGAAGCTGGCTCGCCAGTACCACCCGGACGCGAACAAGGGCGAGGCCAAGTCCGAGGAACGGTTCAAGGAGATCTCCGAGGCCTACGACGTCCTGTCGGACGAGAAGCGGCGCAAGGAGTACGACGAGGCGCGCGCGCTGTTCGGCAGCGGCGGCTTCCGGGTGCCCGGCGGCGCCCGCGCCGGCAGTCCGGGCGGCGGCTTCAACTTCGACCTCGGCGACCTATTCGGCGGCGCAGGCAATGGCGGCGGCGGCGGCGTCGGCGGGCTCGGCGACATCTTCGGCGGGCTCTTCGGCGGCGGCGCTGGTCGCAACACCCGGACCCCGTCGCGGGGCGCCGACGTCGAGACCGAGGTGACGCTGGACTTCGACGAGGCCACCTCCGGCGTGACCGTCCCACTGCGGCTGGCCAGCCCGCACACCTGCACAACCTGCGCGGGCACCGGTGCCAGGCCGGGCACCGTGCCTCGGGTCTGCCCCAACTGCACAGGTACGGGGATGGTCAGCCGCAACCAGGGTGGCTTCGGCTTCTCCGAGCCATGCCGGGAGTGCCGCGGCCGCGGGCTGCTGGTCGACCACCCCTGCCCCACCTGCCAGGGCAGCGGACAGGCGACCACCGAGCGCACGATCACCGTTCGGATCCCGCCCGGGGTGGACGACGGCCAACGCATCCGGGTCGCGGCCAAGGGATCGCCGGGCGAGCGCGGCGCGCCGGCCGGCGACCTGTACGTCATCGTCCACGTCTCGCCGCATCGGGTGTTCGCGCGCAACGGGGACAACCTGCTGCTGACGGTGCCGGTCACCTTCGCAGAGGCCGCACTCGGCGCGACGGTCACCGTGCCGACGCTGAAAGAGCCGGTGACCGTCAAGATCCCGCCTGGGACGTCCAGCGGCCGCACGCTGCGGGTCCGCGGACGGGGCGTTCCTCGCCGGGACGGCACCGCCGGTGACCTGCTGGTCACGGTCGAAGTCGCCGTACCGAAGAAGCTTTCCCCCGAGGCGAAGGACGCGCTGAGTGCGTTCGCGGCCGCCACGCCGGAGGACCCGCGGGCACACCTGTCCGAGCTGGTGAGCCGCCATGGCTGACCGGTTCGACCGCGGCGACGGCTCGCACCCGGATGCGCCGGTCTTTGTCATCTCGGTCGCGGCCGGGCTGGCCGGCATGCACCCGCAGACGCTTCGACAGTACGACCGGTTGGGCCTGGTCACGCCTGGGCGCTCGGCCGGTCGCGGTCGGCGGTACTCGCCGCGCGATGTAGAGCGGCTCCGCGAGGTGCAGCGGCTCTCCCAGGAGGAGGGCATCAACCTCGTCGGCGTCAAGCGCATCATCGCCCTGGAGACGCGGGTCGCGGCGCTGCAGGCCCGGCTGCGGGAGCTGCAGGCCGAGCTGGTCGCCGCCCAGGCCGAGGCGGACCGGCGGGAGTCCGACGCACACGCGTCGTACCGGCGCGAGCTCGTCCCAGTCAACCGCGGCGCCGTCATGGTGTGGCAGCCGCACCGCCGTCGGCGTTAGTTAGCCGGCGCCGAGCCCTGGATGAGCATGTGCCCCGCTGACCGGACCCGACAACTACATTGCGTGCGAGATAACAGAGAAGACGACAATGGACAACGCAAAGCTGACGACCAAGAGCCAGGAGGCTCTTTCCCAAGCCGTTCGCCGAGCAGCTGCCGGTGGGAACGCCCAGGTGGAGCCGGTGCACCTGCTGCTCGCCCTGCTCGAGCAGACCGACGGCACGGCCGTCCCGCTGCTTGAAGCCGCCGGCGCCGACGTGGCGTCGGTGCGCTCGCGGGCCGAGCAGGCCATCGCCCGGATGCCGCGCGCCAGCGGGTCGACAGTGGCCGCGCCAAACCTGTCCCGCCCGGTGCTCGCGGTGCTCTCCGGGGCATCGGAGCAGGCCGGTAAGCTCGGTGACGGCTACGTCGCGACCGAGCACCTCGTGGTCGCTCTTGCGCAGCATGGCGCGGACGTGGCCGGCTGGCTGCGCGAAGCCGGGGCCACGCCGGACGCGCTGCTCGGCGCCTTTACCGCGATCCGTGGCACCCGGCGGGTGACCAGTGAGGATCCGGAATCAACGTACCAGGCGCTGGAGAAGTACTCCGTCGACCTGACCGAGGCCGCCCGCAGCGGCAAGCTCGACCCGGTGATCGGCCGGGACAGCGAGATCCGCCGGGTGGTGCAGGTGCTGTCCCGGCGTACCAAGAACAACCCCGTGCTGATCGGCGAGCCCGGCGTCGGCAAGACCGCCGTGGTCGAGGGGTTGGCCCAGCGGATCGTGGCCGGCGACGTGCCGGAATCCCTGCGCAACAAGCGGTTGGTCGCGCTGGACCTGGGCGCGATGGTGGCCGGTGCCAAGTACCGCGGCGAGTTCGAGGAGCGGCTCAAGGCCGTGCTGTCCGAGATCAAGGACAGCGCCGGTGAGGTCATCACCTTCATCGACGAGTTGCACACGGTCGTCGGCGCGGGCGCGGCCGAGGGCGCGATGGACGCCGGCAACATGCTGAAGCCGATGCTGGCTCGCGGCGAGCTGCGGATGGTCGGCGCAACCACGCTGACCGAGTACCGGCAACGGATCGAGAAGGACGCCGCGCTGGAGCGGCGCTTCCAGCAGGTGTTCGTCGGCGAGCCGACGGTCGAGGACACCATCGCGATCCTGCGCGGGCTCAAGGGCCGCTACGAGGCCCATCACCAGGTGCAGATTAGTGACGCCGCCCTGGTCGCGGCCGCCACGCTGTCCGATCGCTACATCACCGCGCGGTTCCTGCCGGACAAGGCGATCGACCTGGTCGACGAGGCCTCCTCCCGGCTGCGGATGGAGATCGACTCCCGGCCGGTCGAGATAGACGAGCTGCAGCGCCAGGTGGACCGGATGAAGATGGAAGAGCTGGCGCTGGCCCGGGAGGACGACCCGGCCAGCCGGGACCGGCTGGAACGCCTGCGGGCCGAGCTGGCGGACCGGCAGGAGGACCTGGCGGCGCTGAACGCCCGGTGGGAGCGGGAGAAGTCCGGGCTCAACCGCGTGGGTGAGCTCAAGCAGCGCCTCGACGACCTGCACACCCAGATCGAGCGAGCCCAGCGCGACGGTGACCTGGAGGCCGCGTCCCGGTTGCAGTACGCCGAGATCCCGGCCGCCGAGCGGGAGCTGGCGGAGGCAACGGCGTCCGGCCAGCCGCAGGACGCGATGGTCAAGGAGGAGGTTGGCCCGGACGCCGTCGCGGACGTGGTGGCGGCCTGGACCGGCATCCCCGCCGGCCGGTTGCTGGAGGGCGAGACGGCCAAACTGCTGCGGATGGAGGACGAGCTGGGCAGGCGCCTGGTCGGGCAGGCCGAGGCGGTGCGCGCGGTGTCCGACGCCGTGCGCCGGGCGCGCTCGGGGGTGGCCGACCCAGACCGGCCGACCGGCTCGTTCCTGTTCCTGGGGCCGACCGGCGTGGGCAAGACCGAGCTGGCCAAGTCGCTGGCCGACTTCTTGTTCGACGACGAGCGGGCGGTCATCCGGATCGACATGAGCGAGTACGGCGAGAAGCACACCGTCTCGCGGCTCGTCGGTGCCCCGCCTGGCTACGTTGGCTACGAGGAGGGTGGCCAGCTCACCGAGGCGATCCGGCGTCGCCCGTACGCCGTGGTGCTGCTCGACGAGGTCGAGAAGGCCCACCCGGACGTTTTCGACATCCTGCTGCAGGTGCTCGACGACGGCCGGCTCACCGACGGCCAGGGCCGCACGGTGGACTTTCGCAACACGATCCTGGTGCTGACCTCCAACCTCGGCTCGCAGTTCATCGCCGACCCGGTGCTGACGGAAGAGCAGCGGTACGACGCGGTGATGACGGCGGTCCGGCACGCGTTCAAGCCGGAGTTCCTCAACCGGCTGGACGACGTGATCGTCTTCCACGCGCTGGGCACCGAGGAGCTGGGGCGCATCGTCGAGATCCAGGTGGAGCGGCTCGCGGCCCGGCTGGCGTCGCGCCGGCTGACGTTGACCGTGACCTCGGCCGCCCGGGAGTGGCTGGCGCTGGAGGGCTACGACCCCGTCTACGGTGCCCGGCCGCTGCGCCGGCTGGTGCAGTCGGCGATCGGCGACTCGCTCGCCCGGGCGCTGCTGTCGGGCGAGGTT